>NC_006138.1:600000-805000 GCF_000025945.1 Desulfotalea psychrophila LSv54
CACGAATTTGCGTTGGCGCCCCACACTGTCCTGGCGGAAACGGAGCAACCGATAAGCTCTCTGCAAAAATCCTCGACAAATTCAGTAAACGTGAAAAAACCAAGGCAAAATTTAAAATTGCCATCTCCGCCTGTTCCACTGGATGTTCAAATCCAAGAACAACAGATATCGGTATTGTCATGGGCCCCAAGGGCCTCACCCTATATCTCGGCGGCAAGGGAGGCGTTAGCCCACAGACAGGGATTCGTGTTCTAAAGGATGTAAGCGAAGAGACACTGCTGAACGCCATCGAAACCTTAGTTGAGTTTCATGACAAAAAAACTGAAAAGAAACAAAGAATTGCCAAATTATTAGACGATCCTGAATTCCCCTTTGCTCAAATATAATTAACTGGCACTGGAGAAAGAAATACTAAGCCACGGGAACAGACAGAAACAGGGTCTATTACCGTGGTTCTTTATTCTATTAAACCAGAACAGTAACTTCAGTCGCCATCTCAACAAAAACTATTTCTCAAAAAATTATCACCACCACACCTCCTAACTTCATTAACAAGTTATGCCTAGCGACAAGCAGAGAACCAGCCACAATCTATCTCCTCTAAGAACCTTGTTAAGTGAGACGCCTGAATAGATCCTTTATTCCAAATAAAAAAATACTTGCTTTTTTGCCATTTATTATGGTGCACACATAGAAAGACGGGGTATTATTCCCCAACGGCTGTAGCGCCGGAGTAAGTATTTCATAAACCCCTCATAATAGATGAAGAGTTTCCTTCTAAAAAACAAGTTAAGGAAAAAAAAATGGCACAGCGTGTTTTAATTATTGGAGCAGTAGCTCTTGGCCCAAAAGTTGCCTGTCGTTTGAGACGAATTGATCCAGATGCAGAGATAACAGTTCTTGACCGTGACAAACTCATCTCCTACGGTGGCTGCGGTATCCCCTACTATGTTGGCGGTGACGTTTCAGACATCGAAGGCTTGCGATCTACCCAATCTCACACCATCCGCGACAGCAAGTTCTTTGGCGAAGTAAAGGGTATTGACGTAAGAACTCAAATTGAAGCAATTGAGATCCTTCGTAAAGAAAAGCAAGTTCGCATTCGCGACTTAAGAGACAACAGCGAAGAGCTTCTCTCCTATGACAAACTTGTTTTCGCAACAGGTGCCTCTCCAATACGCCCTCCTTTCCCAGGTGCTGATCTCCCTAACGTATCTATCGTTTCCAACCTTCACCATGCAGAGGCAATCAAAAAACGCCTTGCTCAAGGTAAGATTGGCAAAGCTGTTGTTATCGGTGCTGGTGCTATCGGTATCGAAATGGCAGAGGCGTTGACCGATCTCTGGGGAGTTGAAACCACCATCATCGAGATGGCCGACCAGGTGCTTCCACAGGCTATTGGTGGCAACCTTGCTACCGTAGTTCAGCGCCACCTTGAAGAGAGCAACGTCGAAGTACTTGTCTCTGAGCGTGTTAGCGGCATCACCAAGGCTGACGACAGCGACACCCTCACCGTATCTATCACCGATAGAACGATCGACTGTGATATCGTTATTCTCTCCACCGGAATTCGCCCTAATACCGAGCTTGCCAAGGCAGCAGGACTCGCTGTTGGTCAATTCGGTGGTCTCCTGGTAGATCGTCGTATGCGTACCAGCGATCCACACATCTATGCTGGTGGTGACTGTGTTGAGGTTCGTAACCTTGTAAGCGGTGCCAACCAGATGATGCCTCTTGGCTCTCTTGCTAACCGTCAGGGTCGTATTATTGCAACCAACATCAATGGTGGCAGCGCCCACTTCCCAGGAACCGTTGGCACCTTCTGTATCAAAGTTTTCGAACTCGGTGTTGCAACCGCTGGTTTGACTGCCCGTCAGGCAAAAGCTGCAGGGTTTGATCCGGTTGTTTCTATTGTTACTCAGGCTGACCGGGCTCACTTCTACCCAACCTATCAGGCTATGTACATAGCCCTTATTGCCGATCGCAATTCCCGCAAGGTACTTGGTATCGAAGCTGTTGGTAAAGGTGGCGATGCAGTTAAGGCTCGTGTTGATGCAGTTGCCTCTCTTCTTCACCTCGGTGTTGATGTAGCTGAGATATCTAACCTTGAAGCTGGCTATGCTCCTCCCTTTGCATCTGCTATGGACATTGTTAACAATGCGGGTAATGTTCTTGACAATATCCTCAACGGTTTCAACAAAACTGTTGATCCAGATGAGTTCCTTAAAGAGCTTGCTGAGACCGACATTCGCGTGATCGATGTTCGTGGTGCAATTCAAGCCAAGCCTTACCAAGAGAAATTTGGCGAGAGATGGTTACACTTCCCACAAGATGACCTCCGCACCCGCTACACCGAAATTCCTACCGACGAAGCATTCTTCGTTGTATGTGACACCGGTACCAGATCCTACGAAGGACAGGTTGTTTTGGCTGCCAAAGGTATCACCAATACCAGAAACATCCAGGGTGGTCTTGCCCTGGTTAAGGCTATCGCTCCAGAATTCATCTAATGAATTCGCGATAACCGGTACTGTTTAGGTATCCCAAGGGTTTGCACAGAGATTGTGCAAACCCTTTTTTTATGCTGGTTACGCAAAGCTTACGGTCCCGCGTTTCCCACCCTATAAAAACGAAGAAGCACCCGCCCATAATAATCATGCTCCCACCAGACAGCTCTATTGAGCAGACATCTACTTGGACCAAATACAATCGCCGACTCTGTGATCAATGTCAGGGTACCTGCTGCTCCCTGGCCGTAGAGGTAAAGGCCAGCGATCTGCTGAGAATGGAGGTTACAGACCAGTTTGAACTGGAAGAGAACCCAAAAAAAATCGCCAAGAGACTCAAAAAAGAGGGGCTTATCGAACATTTTCGCCAGAAAGATGGCATCTTCACCCTCGCCAGAATGGCTAATGGCGATTGCATATATCTCCACCCCAAGACCCGTAGATGCACCATCTACCCACAACGACCGGACACCTGTCGCAACCACCCGCAGGTGGGACCTCGCCCCGGCTACTGCGCCTTTAAGGCAAAAAGCACCCCATAGGCACCACAAATATGAAAGCGATAGCTAAAAAGCACCAGGCGATTATCCTTGTCCTTCTCGGTGCCGTCATGATCAGTTTTTCAGCTGTCTGGGTTAAGATTGTCGATGTGCCACCCACCTCCTCCGCCTTCTACCGGGCCCTGTTTGGTGGCATCTTCCTCATCTTCCCAGTCATCCTCACTGAAAAGCTACAGCGACCACGGGCAATAGATATAGCCCTGATCACCACCTGTGGCCTGGCCTTTGCCCTGGACCTCTTCTTCTGGCATAAATCAATTCTATATATTGGCCCGGGCCTTGCCACCATCATTGGCAACTTCCAGGTCTTCATCATGGCCGGGGTGGGAATATTTTTCTTCAAAGAAAAAATTCTGCCTCGCTTTTTCTTCTCCATCCCCCTAGCCCTACTGGGGTTAGCTTTTATTGTCGGCAACAGCTGGCAGGAGCTTGGTAGCGACTACAAAACAGGGGTGCTCTATGGTTTTTTCACCGCCCTCAGCTACAGCGTCTTTCTCCTTACCCTACGTAAACTGCAGATAAGAAAAAGCCCCTTCTACTCCACCCTTATGGCAATATCTTTAACCTGTGGAATATTTCTCTTACCCGTACTCGCCATAGAGAACGTCTCTCTTGCCATCCCCAACCTACAATCACTTATCTCCCTTGTCTGCCTCGGCCTCTTCAGCCAAAGCGTGGGATGGTCCCTCATAGCCTATGCCATGCCCAGAATACCCGCCTCCATCACAGGGCTAGTACTACTTCTCCAACCATCACTCTCCTTTGTCTGGGATATTCTCTTCTTTAAAAGGCCCACTGACCCAGGCAATCTCCTTGGTGTCTGCCTCACCCTAGGAGCCATCTACCTTGGAATGACCAGCAAAAAAAAGACCCCCAAGGCATAGCTCTTCACCAAGCACAACAGCGCCCGACTCCTCCCACAGCTCTCACCGAACAGCTCCCTCCTCAACAGAAGATGTAGATCTTTCGCCCAAAATTCAGAAAAGAGACGGCTATTCTTGCAATATAGCTTAAATCGTTTAAACTGAGCGATTCTCCAAAAAATGCAGGCATATCTGAAGAAGGCCTGCCTTTTTTCTATGAAGGGAATGTATGCAAATAATTAGTTAAAATCCTTACTAAATAACAGAGAAAAGGAGACATGATGAAAAATCAAGAGTGCCAGAAAATCCTCGATCATGAACTGAGTACCAATGCCATCAACGGGGTTAGTGCCCATGTTGTCCTCGACCAAAGCGGTGAAGACCTTTGCATGCGCGCCTTTACCATCGAACCGGGTGGTTTAACCTCACGCCATAGCCACGACTCTGCCCACGAAATTTTTGTTCATTCCGGCCGCGGTCAGGTGTCTCTGAATGGCGAATGGCGAGACCTCAGTAGCGGCGCCGCTGTTCTTATCCCGGCAAACGAAGAGCATCAATTTATGAACGCCGGAACAAAAGCGTTTGTCTTTATGTGCCTTGACCCCAAGGGAAAAGAGACAACATAGGCTTATTCGTTAGCCAACCCTTACTTATCTATTGCTCCGAGCGCTCCAGTGCTGTATAGTGGTCACATCTTAGGTTCGATTAACTTTGTAGCAACCTAAATGTCCTACACGCAATAAAACAATAGATTTACAACGGGGGAAAAAAATGAATTTTAGTATCCAGACAGAACAGAGAAAGGGCAATCTCCACCTCAAGATCTGCGGCAAACCATCAGCTCAGCATCTCAGCTCTCTGGTTAAAACCATGGAACAACTCTACAGAGGAGAGGGCAATATTTTCATCCACACCGAGCAAGTAACGGAGGTAGAAGAGCATTGCCCCACGATACTGAAGAGCCTGATGGCAGAATCAGAACTGCCTCGAAAAAACATCTACATGATAGGAGAAAAGGGCTTTGATCTCGGCGGGGGGTACACAAAGGTTATCATTAAACCTCGCAAAAAATCCCGTTGCAATGGCTGCAAGAAGAGCAGAAACAGTCCGGAGCTCCCCATGGTGAACTCTTCAAGAAGATAACTCAAACAGTCAAGCCCAACTGAGCACACATTTGGGCGCGCATCTTAAATTTTTGCGGTTTCCCCGTCACCGACATGGGCATCTCATCCACAAATGATATATGATGGGGAATTTTATAAGAGGCAATCTTCCCCCGACAAAATTGACGTATATCACTCTTTTCCAGTGAATGTTCAGGCCGAACAATAATCCAGGCACAAAGCTCCTCGCCCAGTCGTGGATCAGGAATGCCAAAGACCTGCACCTCCTGAATTGCCGGATGGCCATAGAGATAATTTTCTATTTCACGGGGATAAATATTTTCTCCGCAACGAAGAATCATGTCACTCAGCCTACCAACAATGGAACAGTAACCCTCTTCATCAAGGACAGCAAGATCGCCGGTACGCATCCAACCATCCTGAATTGACTCTGCTGTTCTCTCAGGATCGGCCCAATATCCACACATTACCGAATAGCCACGGGTCCACAGCTCTCCTGTCACGCCAACAGGAACAGTCTTGCCCTCCTTGCTCACCAACTTTACCTGTACATGAGGATGAACACGGCCCACCGTTGTAACTCGATTTTTCAGAGAATCAGAAACTTCACTTTGAAAGGAGACAGGTGAGGTCTCTGTCATTCCGTAGGCGATAGTTATCTCAGAGAGATGCATCCTCCCAACAACTTCTCGCATCACCTCTATGGGACATGGGGCGCCGGCCATAATCCCTGTTCGCAGCGAAGAAAGATTAAATAAAGCAAAGCTAGGCACACTGAGCATAGAAATATACATGGCCGGAACACCATAGAGAGCCGTACAGGCCTCCTGTTCTATCACCTTCAGGGTCGTTTTAGGAGTAAAACGCTCGGCAGGAAATACGATACTGGCACCCTTGCTAAGACAACCAAGCACCCCCAGAACCATACCAAAACAGTGGTAGAGCGGCACCGGAAGACAGAGACGATCACCAGGGCCGAAGTTCATCCTGGCTGTGACATTACTGGCATTATTTAAAATATTAAAATGGCTCAGGGTAGCACCCTTGGCTTGGCCGGTTGTCCCGCTGGTAAATTGGATATTAACAGGATCATCCCTATGCAAAAGGGGTAAAATATCATCCAGGGGATAATGAGACTCCTCACCGTCTGCTATAATTTTTTGTAAACTGAGTATATTGCCTATGAGCTCGTTACCCATACGAATGACAAAGCGAAGAGACGAATAATTGAGATGAGGAGAGAGGGAGTCATCCAGTAGCTGCGGGATCAGAGTTGTAACCATCTCAAAATAATTGGTGAACTTTGATCGGTCCGAAAAAATAATTGCCGAACAATCGACCTGAGAGAGAATATGATCCAATTCCCGCAAACGACAGGCGGGATTAATATTCACTAAAACAAGCCCTAATCTTGCCGTGGCAAATTGGACCAGAACCCACTCCAACCTGTTCTGTGACCAAATGCCTACCCTTTCACCTTTCTTCAGACCAAGTTCCGCCAAGCCACGGGCAAGATTATCGACCCGCTCCGAGAACTCCCTATAGGTCAATCTAATATCCTGTTTATAAAAATAGAGGAATTCACGATCCCCCCAAGAAGAGACAGCGGCTAGCAATTCCTCTGCTATTGTTTTTTCCTTTAAAGGAGCACTTTGATCTCCCTGAACCAAAGAGACTCCATTTAACAACGAATTGCTCATCTCAGCTCCACTCAAAACAAAATAATCTATAAGGCACAAAAAAGCCCTTGCCCTGTGGGGGGCTAAGGGCTTTTTACCATATCACCATAAAGACAATAATCCCATGGGGCTATTGTCTCTACAATGCTCTAACGCTCTATAAGAAAGGACTCTTTGCTTTTGCCCTCATTCTTGATAGCATTTTTAATAACTTCAGGAGTTCTACCATAGCCACTCCAAGTTTTTAATTCAGCACCATCCATATACTCATACTTAGGAGGAAGAGGGCTATTTTTTTGCTTGACGTTTCCCGTTGAGCAGAGCTCAGCAAATTCAAAAGGATCTATACCATCCTCTTCCATAAGATCTTTAAATTCTTTCATTTTTGCAAGCTTTGCTTCCAAGAGTTTTTCCCCAGCAAGCACAACTTCCTTACGATCTTCCACAATCTTCCCTAACTTCTGAAGAGTGCTTTCCAGTTGCTCAATGGACAGATCACGGGTTGCAGCGTTAAGACTACGAACATTTAAAAATGTTTTTAAAAATGAGCTCATGTTTACTATCTCCTTATGACAGTGCATTAAAAAAAAATTCTCTAAAAAATCCCACTATATTATTCATGAAGATGAGCAAATCTTGCCCTTCTCCGATGATATTTCCCCATCTACTCCATAAAACTTTCTATCTTTAAAAACAGAATATCTCTACAGCTACAAGCTTTACCATATTGAAAAAGTCAAATAAAGACATTAATCCAATCTCTTGCCCAAAAAAATCTCTTCTCCCACCTGAAAAGTCATTATAAGAATAATCATTTCTTTGCAAAATAGGCACAACAGGCAAAAATGATAAGCTGTTTACATGGGCTCATGTCAAAATATGATTATGCACATTTTTCAACCAATGAGAAGAAAATATTCATATCTCCCTTACAATAAATGAGCATGGTGACAACAAAGGTTTTTTATTATGACAAGTAAACTGGATTTAAAATATCCAACAGGAGGAGCTCCTCTACTATTTAGAGCTATCTTTCTCTTCTTTTTTTTATCATCTCTTTATATTTACAGGGAGCAATTATACCTGTCCTGTTATTATTGGCACCAATAAAATAACTTTACGTTATAAATTATCCCGTTTCTCATTAGAGCTACCCTTACCTGCAAAAAACCGCTCCCCCCCAACTCAGCAAACACAGAGAAACTTTAGAAAAAAATTAAGCGCAAGCCATAGACATTACAAAAAAGCCCACATTTCAAACTTTTACAAAGGCAAAAAGGCCAAAACAGCTATCCCCGTAAGAAAGAAACAGAGACAGGGAATAAGCAGTTGACGCCAGGTTTGCGAGGGGCTTGCCTGAAAAAATTCACAGGTCAGAAGAAAACAGATATGCAGAGGCGAGATAAGTACACCAGTAAAACCCGAAAAGCTGGCCAAGACAAGATAGGCTAAAATCTGACCGTCCATACCAAGGGCATGTAACAGACCAAGAAGTAAGGGGAATGTGGCCCCGACAAAGGCAAAGGTAGTGCCAGCAATGGCGCCGACTAAAAATGGAAGGAGGACAGCCGCAAAGAAGAGGGCAAAACCACCACCTGCCTGAGCCATATCCTGAACAACCCCGGCGTCCGGCATAACATCTTTAAAGATAAAGACAGAGGCAATAACGGCAAGCATGGCCCAGACACTCTTTCTGCCGATCATTTCTAATAAAAACCGAGGGGAAAGTCTATTTTGGATGATAACGCAAAGGCCAGCAGCCAACAGGGCAACAATCACCCCATACTCATATCAATAAGGGGAAAGAAGGCCACAATAACAGCCTCCAGGCTCACAGAACCTATAATGGCTACTAACAGTGGCACATTTATTACAAATAAAAAGCAAAGTGAAGATATCGAATCAATTGTGCCCAGAGAGCGATTCCCCAAAAGCGGCATCCTTTAAATAATGCCTCCCTCTTTATTATAACTGACCATCTTTGTTATAACTGGCCCTCTTAAAATAATTGCAGCCAACAACAAAAAATTCTCGTAAAACAAAAAAACATAGACTACGAACAGAGAGAGGATATATAGTCATAAAAAATCGTCTCTTCAACATAGCTGATGGCAAGCACAACTATTATAGAATAGACCTTCCACCCCAAAGAGAGGTAGTAACGGAGTAACAATCCTTTGTCTACAAAATATCAAGCCAACAAAAGTTAATTTAACGCACCCTATTTGAATTAGAAATTGTGAGGAAATATGACACAAAATCTCTACATAACAGCCACAGAAGAGCGTAGCGGCAAGTCAGTAATTGTCCTTGGTGTTATGCAAATGCTGATGAAAGAAGTCCGGAATGTTGCCTTCTTCCGTCCCATTATTAGCGACACAGAGCCCGGCGATGACGATCCAGACATTAATTTAGTGCTCGATTATTTTGATTTGGATATTCCCTATGAGGACACCTATGGCTGTACCCTCTCCAAGGCCTATGAGCTCATTAACTCCGGCAAAGAGGATCAGCTTCACGACCTTATTTTAAAGAAATACAAGAAACTTGAGGCTGATCACGATTTCATTCTCTGTGAGGGCACTGATTTCAGAGGATCAGACACCTCCTTTGAGGCAGAAATCAATGCCGATATAGCAGCCAACCTCGGAGCCCCTCTTCTTCTTGTTCTCTCCGGCCGTAAAAAGATCGAAAAAGAGATAATGCAGGCAACCCAGCTCTCCATTGATACTATGCTGGAAAAAGGTAGCTCCTTTGCCGCCTGCATAATTAATCGGGCAGCAGAAACTATCACCCCTGAAACTTTCCACAAATTACAGGCAAAAAACCGCGCCCTCTCTCGCATTCCCTTTTATGTAATGCCTGAGAATTCGAACCTTGCCAGTCCCAGCGTGATGGATGTTAAAAAGTGGTTAGATGCATCGGTCATGCACGGCTCTGAAAAGCTTGCCGGCCTGGTGGAAAACTATGTGGTTGCCGCCATGCAAATTGGCAACTTCCTCGACCATATCAAGCCGGGAAGCTGCGTTATTACCCCAGGTGATCGCTCGGATATCATTTTGGCCAGTCTCGCCTCCAAGGCATCATCTACCTATCCGGACATTTCCGGAATTGTCCTCACCGGCGATATGAAACCTGCTGAAAGCGTTCAAAAGCTCATCGAGGGTTGGCAGGGCACCCCCACTCCCATTCTCTCCGTGGCCACCAACACCTATCAAACGATCATGCGCCTCAATGAGCTCTATAGCCATATCCAGGCAAGTGACTCACAGAGAATAGCAACCGCTCTGGGAACTTTTTCCAAGCATGTTGATACCAAAGAGCTTACCGAACATCTGATATCGAGTATACCGACCACCATCACCCCGAAGATGTTTGAATATGCCCTGATGGAAAAAGCCAGCCAGGACAAACAACGCATTGTCCTACCCGAGGGCACCTGCGAGCGCATACTTCGAGCAGCGGATATCTTACTGAGACGCGGCGTTGCCAATCTCACCCTGCTGGGACCCGCAGATGAGGTTAAGAGCCGCGCCGCTGCCTGTGGCATGGATACACGTTGGGTGGAAATTATTGATCCACAAAACACCAACCTTCTCGCTCCCTTCGTAGATGAATATATGAAGGCCCGAGCCCATAAGGGCATGATTGAAGATATCGCCCGGGACAGAATGACAGACCCTACCTATTTTGGCACCATGATGGTTCATACAGGCTATGCCGACGGCATGGTCTCAGGGGCAGAGAACACCACCGCCCATACCATTCGTCCAGCCTTTGAATTTATCAAGACTAAACCCGGTATATCCACGGTCTCCTCGGTCTTCCTCATGTGCCTCAGTGACCGGGTACTCGTCTATGGTGACTGTGCCGTAAATCCAAATCCTACAGCCAAACAACTTGCCGAGATCGCCCTCAGCTCAGCCGAAACTGCCCGTCTCTTCGGCATTGAACCCCGAGTGGCCATGCTCAGCTATTCAACGGGATCATCCGGTAAGGGCGAGGATGTCGAGAGAGTCATAGAGGCAACCAAAATTGCTCAGGCTCTGATCATTGAGCGCAAGCTCGATATAAATCTTGAGGGCCCCATCCAATACGATGCGGCTATTGATCCGGATGTTGCCCGGACCAAACTGCCTAATTCCTTAGTGGCAGGCAAGGCGACAGTCTTTACCTTCCCTGACCTCAACACAGGAAACAACACCTACAAGGCAGTACAGAGAGCTGCAGGTGCCGTTGCCATTGGCCCCATCCTGCAGGGATTGAACAAGCCTGTAAATGATCTTTCCAGAGGATGCACCGTGGACGACATTGTTAATACGGTAGCAATTACCGCCATTCAGGCTCAAGAAGAGAAGAGACTTTTTGCCCTGAAAAAATAGTTCCATTATTGTCCAGCCCATGGGTCGGGGCATAGAAATATGCCCCACTCCTTCGAGTTTGAAAAATCATTCCTGGCTCTTTTTTTATTAAACAGAATCTGTTTAATCACTTGAGCAATTGATGTTTTTCATGTATTTTGACACTCTTTTGAAGCACGTGACCCTATTTTTGTTCATTATTAGATTAAGCGAGATAAAAGATGAAGATTTTAATCATTAACTCTGGTAGTTCCTCCATCAAGTTCCAACTTATCGACATGAGCGACGAATCCGTTCTTGCCAGCGGACTTGTTGAGCGTATTGGTGAAACCGACACCACCGAAAAGAACATTAACTGTACCTTCCACCCCGGCACCGATAAGAAACACAAGATAGAGATCTGCCAGACCGTGGCTGATCACCGCCAAGGAATGTTGGCTGCTATTGAACTACTCGGTGACAAAGAGCAGGCTGTTATGTCTGATCTCAGCGAAATCGACGCCGTTGGACACCGCATCGTACACGGTGGAGAGACCATGTATCAGCCAGTTGTTGTTGATGAAAAGGTTATCGCAGAAATTACTGCTGCTATTCCTCTCGCGCCACTTCATAATCCGGGTCACCTCGACGGCATCAAGGTTGCGCAGGAACTCTTCACCGAGGTTCCCCACGTAACTGTTTTCGATACCGCATTTTTCCAAACCATCCCCCCCCACGCTCACATCTACGCTCTCCCATACGAGTTGTACACCAAGCACCGTATCCGTCGTTACGGAGCCCACGGCACCTCTCACAAGTTCGTAACCAACGAGTGTGCTAAGCTCCTTGAAAAGCCAGTTGAAGAGTGTAACCTCATCACCGTTCACCTCGGAAATGGTTCTTCCATGTCCGCCGTTGAAGGTGGCAAGGCCATTGATACCTCTATGGGTGTAACTCCTCTTGAAGGTCTTGTTATGGGAACCCGTAGTGGTGACATCGATCCTGCTATCATGGCCTTCCTTAACAGAAACCTCGGCATGAGCATTGAAGAAATTGACCACATGCTCAACAAGGAGTCTGGTCTTAAGGGTATCTGTGGCATGAACGATATGCGCGATATTCACGCAGCAGCAGACGCAGGTAACGAGCTCGCTGAGCTTGCTGTTGGTATCCAGACCTACAGAATCCGCAAATATATCGGTTCATACATGGCTGCCCTCGGTCAGGTTGACGCAATTGTTTTCACCGCCGGAATTGGCGAAAATGATGATATCGTTCGCGCTAAGAGCCTTGAGAAACTTGAAAATCTCGGCGTTATCCTTGATAAAAAGCTCAATGCCCAACGTAGCAAAGAGCCTTTTTGTATCAGCACCCCTGAGAGCAAGATTCAAGTTTGGGTTATTCCAACAAACGAAGAGCTTGCCATCGCTCGCGAAACCAAGGCAGTTGTCAACGCCTAGGGATGGAAATTTGGCCCGATAGATCAGCTCAGCACCAACTGTGAGGCCGATCTTGAACTTTAGGGCCCTTTCCACGCTTCTCTTAAAAGAAGCTGGCAAGGCTAAGCACTGCTTAGTCTTGCCGTCCTCCTGTTCATCTATTTCTTCATCCCCTCTCGCAAGCCATGAGTATCCGGTTCCTTTTTGCTAAAATGGGCCCGACAGTAATCTCCTCCATCTTCATTCCTAAGGTTTTATTATGTCAGACATCCTTACCCGAGTAATTTCCGAGAACGGCAAAACATTTGGCATTGCCTGTGATACAACGGCCCTTGTCAATGAAGCATGCCGCAAACATGACGTAGGCCCCCTGGCGGCAGTTGCCCTTGGACGTGCCCTTACCGGTTCAATACTGATGGGCGCCCTGCTCAAGGGCGACCAATACCTTCAGTTAAAATTTGAAGGAAATGGGCCCTTAGGTAAAATCATCACCGAGGCATCACCTGATGGTTGGTGCAGAGGCTATATTGCCAACCCCCATGCAGAGCTCCCTCTTCTCAATGGACGCCTTGATGTTGCCGGAGGCGTTGGCCATGCGGGCCTGCTCAGCGTGACCAAGGATATTGGCATGAAACAAAAATATCAGGGCACCAGCCACCTTGTCAGCAGTGAAATTGGTGAGGATATTGCCTACTACCTGACCACCTCGGAACAGGTGCCATCGGCAGTAGGCCTTGGCATCCAACTCAATCCCAACGGCACAATCGACGCCGCAGGCGGTTTCCTGATCCAGTCTCTGCCACCGGCAGATGAAGAATTAATTGCCAGCATGGAAGAGGTCATAGCAAACCTGCCATCTATCTCCAGTATGATCCTGGATGGGCAAAGTCCACGACAGATGCTGGACAAACTCTTCGGCGCCATCCCTCACAAGGAAACCGGCAACAGTAAGCTCAAATATCAGTGCAGCTGCAGTCGGGAGAAGATGGAAAACGCCTTGATCTCCCTGGGCGCAGCAGACCTTGCGAGCCTGCTTACGGAAAGAGGTGAGGCAGAGGTTCTCTGCGAGTTCTGCCGGCAAAACTACCACTTCGCCGGCAAAGACCTGCAGGAGATCATTGACCGTCTAAAAAATATTCAATAAGTCTACAATCCCGAAAACATGCTTTCGGGATTGTTGTCCAGTCTATGCCTAAGCTTTTCCATAATGGCCCCCAGCAAGAGCTCACCCGAGTGCCTCGGATTCAGGGGCGCCTACGCCAGGAAAGACCTTGAACCCCAGCAGATCTCAGCCCCAATCTATCCGCTTAACTCCTCTCACTAAATACCTTATCCATTCATTTTCTCTTGCCCAGCCTCGACTGCAGGTTATTTTCAGTTGTTTTATCATATAGTTTGAGCATATGCTCTTTTCTCTGGCGGCGTATTAGGAGTAGGATTATATCTTGCTTCATAGGCTTTTTCTATGCATCGAGATATCTGACTTAAGGAGTCAACATTATGGGTGAAATACAAAAAATTATTGGCTGTTACTTCCTCTGTGCTGCCCTGGTTTTTCTGGCAGGAACCTCTTTTGCGGCAGACAAAGAGAAATTGGTTATTTTCCACGCGGGCAGTCTGTCCGTCCCCTTCAAGGTAATGGAAAAGGCCTTTGAAAAGCAGCATCCCAATATTGATATTCTCCGCGAGGCAGGTGGCAGTACAAAGATGGCCAGGATGATCTCTGAGCTGGGCAAACCTGCAGATATCATGGCATCGGCAGATTATGTGGTTATCAATAAAAACCTCATCCCCAAATATGCTGATATCAATATCCGTTTTGCCACAAACCAGATGGTTCTTTGCTATACGGATAAAAGTAAATATGCCGACAAGATCAACAGCTCCAACTGGCCTGAAATACTCTTGAGATCAGATGTGGTCTGGGGTCATTCCGATCCAAATCTCGACCCCTGCGGCTATCGTAGTCTGATGGTGCTCCAGTTAGCTGAAAAACATTATAAGATCGAAAACTTGAACGAAAAACTGTTAAAAGCACGAAAAGAGGAATGGGTTCGACCAAAGTCAGTGGAGCTCATCTCTCTGCTCCAATCCGGAAATATGGACTACGCCTGGGAATACCTGTCGGTTGCTGTTCAGCATAATCTCAAATATCTGACCCTGGACAATGAGGTAAACCTCAGCGATTACAGCTACAACGATTTTTACAAAACTGCCCAGGTCGAGGTAAGCGGTAAAAAACCTGGAGTAACAATGACAAGGACAGGAAAGGCAATAACCTACGGAATCACCCTGGTTAAAAGTGGGGAAAACCCCGAGGCAGCAAATCTCTTTCTGCAATATCTTCTCGATCCAAACGGTGGTTTGGCTGTTCTTAAATCCATGGGCCAACCGCCCTTTATCCCTGCCAGAATATCCTCAGAAAACATGCTGAAGCGCCTCTCACCTGAGCTCCAGCCACTGGTAGAAATCAAAAATTAATGAATTATAATCTGAGGAGTTGACCCTTCTCAGCAACTAAAAGGCCTGGGCGAAAACTATCCCCCAGGCCTTTTGAGGTTAATAGTGTGAATCGTGTTTTGTCGCTGAAACTCTTTACCCCTCTCTGCCTGGCTGCATCCATAATGGTGTTGCTCTTTATCATAGTGCCCCTTGCTGAGATGATTTTACAGCCAAGCATGGCTGATTTGATTGAAACAGCCCATGACGAAGAGGTCATGGCCGCAATCTACAAATCGCTCTCCTGTTCCGGCGCTGCCGCAATGATTTCCGCTATCTTTGGTACTCCCATCGCCTACCTGCTGGCCAGGTCAAATTTTTCTGGAAAAAAAATCGTTGAGACCATCATTGATCTGCCCATTATGATTCCTCATCCTGTGGTGGGAATCGCCCTCCTCAGTCTTGCCGGCAGAAATCATCCCCTGGGACGACTACTTCAGGAGATGGGCTTTAAGATCCTTGGCACAACCACCGGCATTATCACGGTACTCACCTTTGTAGCCCTCCCCTTTTATATCAATACGGCCAAGGCAGGATTTCAATCAGTACCGAAACGCCTTGAACAGGTTGCAAGAAGTCTGGGTGCAGGACAGGGGGCAACTTTTTTTCATATCACAGTGCCTCTTACCTGGCGGCATATGCTCACCGGATTTATCATGAGCATGGCCCGGGCAATTAGCGAATTTGGAGCCGTGGTTATTATCGCCTACCATCCGATGATTGCCCCGATACTCATGTACGAACGTTTCACAGCCTATGGTTTAAAATATTCCCAACCCGTGGCGGTATTGCTCATAATTATCTGCCTATTTCTCTTTCTTCTCCTCCGTGTTGTCTCCTCACCCATGAGTGCAAAAGATGATTAAAATTTCTCAGCTGACCAATAATTTTCCGGATTTTTCTGTTGGCCCTGTTGACTTAACTGTGGATACGGGGGAGTTTTTCGTTCTACTGGGGCCATCAGGTTCAGGGAAAACTGTTCTCCTTGAATCTATTGTCGGGGTAAGACGTCCTGATGAGGGCAAGATCATCCTCAATGGAGTAGATGTGACAAAACTTGCTCCGGAAAATCGCAAGGTCGGAATTGTCTATCAGGACCAGGCCCTGTTCCCCCATCTCTCGGTACGTGAAAATATTTATTTTGGTTTACGTTATCAGCGCCAGATTGAAAAAAAAACCTTCTCTCTGGATATGGTCATCGACACCCTGGGCCTGAGAGTTCATCTGGATAAATCCCCGCAAGCCCTCTCCGGAGGGGAGAGACAGCGAGTGGCACTGGCCAGAGCACTGGCCATACAACCACGGGTAATCTTACTTGATGAGCCCCTCTCCGCCCTTGACCCCTGCTTTCGGGGAGAGATTCAGCGACTGCTTAAAGAACTTCACTCCTCCTTGGGCACAACTTTTCTTATGGTCACCCACGATTTCAACGAAGCGTTCTACTTAGCCGATCGGGTCGGTGTTATCAGCAAGGGTACGGTTAAACAGGTGGGCACGATAAACGATGTATTCCTGCAACCTCAAAACGTTGAGGTGGGTAAGTTTGTCGGTATGAAAAATATTTTTTGCAGACGAGATGGTGAAACATCAGTGCATGTCGGTAATCTCAGTTTAACGCTCAACGCTCAGGCATCACAGAGTGCCTATGGCCTGCGTCCTGAAGATATTGAGGTGGCTGCCAAGGACTCTTTTCCTGCAGATTTTCATGTCGGCCAGGGAACTATTCAATCGGTGGTCCGGCAGGGCTTTGGTTGCGAGGTGACCATAGCCAGTGGCAGAGACCTGCTCCTCATCCATCTTGATCAAAAAAGCCTCAGAGCTCAAGAGTTGGCCATGGACTCTCCCATCCATTTTGGCTTTTCCCCAGCAAGCCTGCATCATTTTCCCAGGTGAGCCCCTACATATTATTTTTTTTGTGGGGAGGCAATCTGGCGCAGAAACAACCAGGCCATGGGAGGCAATATCAGGGCAAAGGCATAGAAGAGGAGGAAAAATGTCTGCTCCACCCCGACCCTATCGGCAAGTCTGCCCACCAATGGCCCTGTACAGATAAAGCCAAGGCGAAAGACAAGCGACTGCAAAGAGAGGATACCGGCACGATTGGCCGAGGGAATTTCCCGCTGAGCGTGATTAAGCAGCATAGGCCCACGCAAGCCTCGCATGGTGGTGAGTAGATAGTAGAAGAGAAATTCCCAAACTCCACCAACCAGCCCAAGACCCAGATAGCCGGCAAGAATCAAGAGGATGAAGAGGAGTACCATCCATCTATCCCCTATCTGCAAATGAGTGCGGTAACTGGACAGGGCCGAAACCGCCACACTCAGATTTGCCACAGCCCAAATCGGACCAAACCAGGCAAGGGGGACACTGCCAGCCTGCATATAGGGCTGAATCAGCCAGACCGGATAGAAGGAGGCCAGCCCCAGAATCAGGTTCAAAAGAATAGTATAGCGCAATCGCCGGTTCTGCACCAAGGCATAGTGAGTCGACTGCAGGGCCTCGGCAAAATGACTTTTCACTACCCTTTTAACCCGCGAAGGCTCAATAAGGGTGCGGGTCAACATTAGGGCCAATATCCAGACAAACACCTGAATAAGGAAGGGCAGTTGCGGAGCCGTAGCGTATAGCAGTCCGGCAAAGAGGGCTCCGCAGGCCTCACCAATTTGGCCAAAACCGTTCATCCGACCTTCATGGCGGGCATAGTACTGTACCTCTTCACCTACCTTCAGAGTTTCATACAAGAGGGCACTATCTGCACCACTGATAAAGGAGAAGGAAATCCCCAGAATAATCTCAGCAATCAGGACCGTGACAAAGGAATCTGCCAAAGAGTAGAGGCCCCAACCGATAATGCCCAACAGGGAGGCAAGGTTCAATACGGCACGGTAACCGATCCTGTCACTCAGATAGCCGGAGGGGTACTCCATTACTACCATGGCAAGGGAACAGCCCCCCTGCAGGAGCATAATATTGGCAAGACTCAAACCAATATGGTCCTTCCAAAAGAGGGTGATAATAGCCATGGGAAAGAGGCTCATCTTCAGAAAGGAGAAGAGATAAAGCTTCTTTATATTGGAGTTGTCAGTGTTCATCGGCCAATATCAGAAGGAGCAAGGTCTGTTGGCAGACCCTTCTCCCCCCTGCAAAAAAATGTTTATTTTGATGTAAGTCTGGTATGTTAGGATAATATTAACACGATATACATATTCTATGTCAATATTTTACGAGGTATTATGAAAAAAGCAGCAAAGGTTGAAATTATTATCATCGGCAATGAAATACTGACCGGTGATATCTTAGATACCAATACAAATTGGTTATGTGCAATGGTGCATGGACGTGGTGGAGTTGTTACTCGGGTAACTATTGTCCCAGACATACTTGAGGTCGTGGCAGAGGCAGTTCGTGAGGCCGTATCACGCAAGGTTGATATTATCTTCACCTCCGGCGGATTAGGCCCAACCTCAGACGATTTAACCCTGCAGGCCGTCGCCATGGGAACAGATCGTCAAGTCGTTTTACACGAGGAGGCCCTTGAGCAGGTAAGACAACAGTATGACCACTTCTTCGCCCAGGGCATTATGGCAGAGGGAGGTTTAAACCCCGCCCGGCAAAAGATGGCCTGTCTGCCCCAAGGGGGGGAGCCGCTGTTAAATCATGTCGGCACAGCTCCCGGAGTGTCTCTTCTGATAGAGCAAACGACTATTATAAGCGTTCCCGGCGTCCCTTCTGAGCTCAAGGATATTATTGAACACTCTCTGCAACAATTTCTCGATGAAACTTTTGCCGGAGGAGAGGCAATATCACGATGCCTTGCCGTGAAGTGCAACGATGAATCTCTTTTAGAACCGGTACTGATTCAGATAGTAAAAAAATATCCTGAAATTTATACCAAATCTTTAGCTACCACAATCGGCGAGAATCCTGAGATGGATATCTTTATGACTCTTTCCGGCATCGGTGAAAAAAAGCCCCTCCTGGAAAAGGCCTTTGCAGAACTTTGCCAGGGGATTGTCGGTCTTGGTTTTGCAATTAGGAATAAATCAGAGACGCAGAGCTGAGAGGCAGGCATGGTAGAGACGTCGATTCATCGCGTCTCTGTACGATCAGCGCGCGAACGCACTGTTAGTCGCCCTTAGAAACGGGCTTGTTTTACTCTTTTTGTCAGTTATGGATGGGCCGGTATCACTCTTCAGCTTGATAGGTTTAATCGAATAGTACATTTATCATAAGCCTAACATTAATCGTTGCCAAGAAAAGCCTCATTATAACCTTTTGATGGCCTAAAAATGCTTTTTTTTAGTTCCCCAAAACAGTAGGTTCGCGCCCTGGTTACGCCTGGCTATTTTAAACATGGTTTCAGGCTCCAGGGTATCCCCAGTAGATGCAACTCAGCCTTTGGCAGTCTCTCTATAAAGTCCTTCATCATTTTTCCCCCTAGTGCTCTGTAAAACTTTATCCACCATATATTGTTTGCCCTTTTCTCGCGCTGACTTCGTTTCTCATTCGGTCACATAGCGCTACTAGCATTCGTGCCTTGCAGCGCACCAAAATGGCTAAACAATATTTACGATATCTAAAGCCTACAAAGCACTAGTAAAAGGATGGGCGGAGGCCCCTGATCATTTTAGCCCCTATGCTATCACAGTTTTTGGGGAGAAAGGAATGCCTAGCTATCAGCGGTCAGCTATCAGCTGTCAGCACTGCAGGTGGATGATGGGAATAGGGGAAAAAATGTCTTCAACTGGTGACGTTCGTAGAGACCTGCAAATTGTTTTACTTCTTATTTCTTTATGGTATCCTTTTTTCATTGTAATTATCTGCAATTATTCACTTACATGAGTTGCTCCAGATTTGTTGGTTTGACTGCCGCAAAAAGGCGGATTGAGTAAGAGAAAAAGTGCGACAGAGTGTTGTTAAATAAATCACATCTTACACAAGGAAAAGACTATGCCTAAATACATAATTGAACGTGAATTTCCCGGAGCGGGGAAATTGACCGCAAGCGAACTTCAAGGGATATCTTCGAAGTCTTGTGAGGTGTTGCGTGAGCTTGGACCATCGATTCAATGGGTTGAGAGCTACGTAACCAAAAACAAAATCTATTGTGTCTATATTGCACCGAATAAAGGCATGGTTGTAGAGCACGCAAGCCAAGGCGGTTTTCCTGCCAACAAAGTGTCGGAAGTTATGACAAAGATCGATCCAACGACAGCCGAATAACCCCAGTGCTTAACTGGCGTTTCCGCTCTTGAGTAGAGTGGGAACGTCTGTGAGAAGGTGAATTAGATGGTTTTCTTAGAGCCATCTTCCCCTTATCCTAAGGGGAACCTCTCTCGCCTTTTAACTGCAATTGCTTTATTTCCCTATGTATTGGGGCCCCTGCTATCGGTTGGCTTTTTGTTAAACAAATTTGGCTTGACTTGACGAAGCTCTTTCAACTTATCCATCAGCGTTAAATGCTTTTTACGATTCTTTATCATATCAGGTAAATCTATGTCCGCCCCACCTCTCTTACCACCACTATCGCCCTGATATAAAGTAATTATCATAGATTTCGAAACCTATTCACCAGATCATTTAGCCGTTAACCACAACAGTAAACCTCTCGCCACCACTCCACAGCATTATCAATCCCGTCCACATTCGCCATTTGATATTGGCACCGGCCAGGTACTACAATAGATGAGCAGACTATGGCAGGAAAGACAGCAGCAAAGGGAGTCTCATGGACTTTTCCGTGTACTGGTGGCCACCGAGTTTGGTTCTGGCACACATCCCAATGGTTAATTCGATAGGAGATCAACATGAAAAAACTCATTTTTTGTTTTGATGGCACGTGCAATGACCCTGAAGATTCAGGTGATTTTTTCGAAGACTCTAGCGTCAGCAACATACTTAAACTACACGCATTTCTTGGAGGATCACTCAACCCACTCAATGCAGAAAACCCCAAGACATCCAACCAACACAGCTTTTATTATAGTGGTGTTGGAACACGTGGCTCCTGGTTAAAACAAAAATTTAACGCAGTTTTTGCCCCGCCCTATGGTGACATGGATGACATCCTTGATGAAGCTCATAAAGATTTAGACAGACAAAACTATAAAAAAGAGGATGAAATTTATATCTTTGGTTTTAGCCGTGGAGCGGCAATTGCCCGAATGTTTGCTGCGAATATTGGCAAAAAAGTAACTTTTTTGGGTGTATTTGATACCGTTGCTGCGACAAGGGGTTCTCTTGATTTAAATCCAGAGAGTTACCCTGCGAGTGGTATTGTTTTTGAAGATGGAACGATTGGAAAACATATTAAAAAAGCTGTTCACCTGGTTTCAATAGATGAAAAACGCCTTGCCTTTCAACCTACTTTATTTAACAAAGATCAAAGGGTCACAGAAGTATGGTTTGCCGGGGTGCATTCTGATGTTGGTGGTGGTTATTGGTTTGATGGTTTATCCGATATCACTCTAAGGTTTATGATTAATTGCATCAAGGACAAGCTACAAGTACTAGACATAAAATCCATAGATTATGGCAAGTTAAAGATAAGTGGCGCTCAAGATGCTATTTGCTTTGATGACCTTAATATAAACCCCATAACCAATGGTAAATTACATGAGCAAAAGCGTCCTGGTATTAAGGCAAAAACTCTAGCTCCGCGTTTAATTAGAGTCAACATAGATGACCAACCATCAAAAAAAATTCCAATTATTCACCACACTGTTTCTGATAGATTTCATGATGTTACAGAATATCGTCCTTATGCGTTACGCGATGCAAGCTATTACATAATGGACAAAAATGGGACTGTTGACACAAAATCAAAACATACAGGCATAGCGAGCCTCTAAATTTGATTTAGCCCAGAGCCAACGGTTCTTCATCAGTTCAGATAGTTTTATGCTTCTCCCTTCAAACCTTTGTCGAATGAAGATGAGTTGAGAGAAGAGATATGGAGAATCGGAGGACTAGCAGTGATGCGAACAGGACAGGCTACCAATAGGCAATGGTTTAAGAGAGTCCAACCGGTGGCTGGCAGGGGCTGGAGTAGAGACGATATCCCCCTTAGGAGTTGCTAAGCGCCGTCCTAGAGCCCTTGCGCAAGATTCCGGCAGCAGAGTGTGGTCCAACCTCTACTGCCCTAACAGAGTACAGCCCAAAAGCCTCAGGCGAACTCTCGGCCTTTACCAATCAACAACTATGTCAACAACAGTGGTTATCTGAAGATACGAGTCTCTGTAAGAACGAAGACAGACTCAAGAGTCTGTCTCCATCCACTTATGGGCAAGGAGAGAAGGGGCTTAGTATTTTTTAAAGGCCCCGACAAAGGAGCTGAGGTCTCCAGCCAGAGTACGCAAGTCTTCCACCTTGGCTGCCACCAGATCACTGTCCTCGGCAATCTCCTCAACACTTCTGTTAACACCTCGAATATCCTCGGCCATCGTAACCGAAACCGCAGAACTTCTGGCCATATGCTCACTGACCTCCTGAATACCCTGGGAGGCCTGATTAATATTGCTGGCAATCTCCTTGGTGGTTGCCTCCTGCTCTTCGACCGCAATGGCAATAAGAGCAACGGTATCATTAACCTCACCAATCACCCGGACAATATCAGCTATCTCCCCCACCGTATCTTCCGTGGTACTCTGAATATTAGCAATCTCTTCCTTAATATCCTCGGTGGCCTCACTGGTCTGGCGGGCAAGCTCTTTAATCTCATTTGCAACCACCCCGAAACCCTTACCGGCCTCTCCGGCCCGAGCCGCTTCAATGGTGGCATTAAGGGCCAACAAATTGGTCTGATTGGAAATATCGGTTATTACCTCGGTGACCCGACTAATGGCAGCGGCTGCCTTACCCAATATCTCCACCCGTTCCGAGGTACTTTGGGCCTTAGTCACCGCAAGCTCCGTCACCCCATGCGCGGCACCGGCGTTGGTGGCAATCTCCGAGACTGCAGCAGTCATCTCTTCAGCAGCAGCAGCCACAAGATTAATATTACCGGAGGCCTGCTCATTGGCAGCAGCAACACTGACCATGCTCTCACCTAGTTCCATGGCGCAGTCTGCCACCTCGGCTGAGGCCGCAAATGCCCTGGAGGCATTGCCCTTCATCTTGGCGGCAACATGATGAAACTCATCGGCAGAAGAACCCAACTGTTTAGAATTACCGGCAATGGAACGCACAGTACCACTCATCTGCTCCATAAAGAGATCAAACCATGAGGCCAACTCACCAATCTCATTATCCTGCTCTACCTTGAGGCGAATGGTGAGATCACCATCTCCCTCAGCCACACCCTGCATACCCGTGGCCACCTCCCGCAGAGGTTGGGTGATCGACTGGGCCGTCTTCAGGGCAAAGAGGACACCAAAGAACACTGCCCCAATGACCGCACAGACAATGATCCAGAAAGAAAAGCTTACCTTGGAGTTGATACTCAAGGTTCCCTCATCCACCAAGGTTTGGGCAAGAGCGGTTGCCTCCTGACTAAGAATCTGCATTTTCTTTTGCAGGGCCTGTTGCTGATCTATATAGCCATAATACTGTTGGAGGAGAACGTTCAACCTATCAAGACGGCTCTGAATCTCCCTATAGGTGCCCACCAAACGCTCACTATGACCAATAAGCTTTTCCCACACATCAATTTTATGGGCAAATTCTTTGAAATATTTGAGGTTTTTTTCTCTGGCAGCGGGGGTGGCACGGTTAAAATAGGCAAGGGTGCCCACTCGACAGAGTTGAGCTGAGAGCAGCATATCCTTGATACGAATAGCGCCCTTTTTAATAAGAACGTCATAGCCGACAAAGAGCTGCCCTATCTCACCGATCAGGGCCCACTTTTTCTTCTCGAAGCTATCAAGTTGGGCAAAAGTCACCTGGTACTGACTATAACGATCAAGCAGTTGGCTAGCGCTCTCACCAGATAGTGATGAGGCTTGGGACTCCAGGGCAGTAAAACTCTGTTGGATCTGTTTACGAGCCTCATTCTGCTCGGCAAGACCGTCTTTGTAGCTGTTGAGCAGATAATTCCCGAAATGGCCCTTAGCCTCGGAAAAGAGCTGTTGGGAAATATTGGTCTGTTGATATAAAACCATATTTCCCTCTATACTTTTCAACGAAAAAACACCGGCCCCACCGACAATACAGGTAAGGAACAACACCACAGCAAAACCAACACCGACCTGGGTTCGCAATTTCCAATTTTTCATTCCATTCTCTCCCAAAAATTTCTCTGTGCATTCTTTCTATATGAGTTAAAAGCTTACGATTTTTGTCAGGGAAAACAGCGAGTAAGTGTATAGAGTAGCAGAAAATGAATTTAAGGGCAATTATTCTCCATAGCAGAAATAGAGCAGAACAATGGGCAGAAGAGACAATGCTTTTCAGTGGAAAAAAATAGGTTCACAACTTACGACAAGCCCCCTGCCTTATGAGGGCCATAAGAAAAAGACTGCGCCTAGAAGTAAAGTGATAAGACAGAAGGGAAAGGAAGGACAAAAAAATGGCGCTGCGGGAGAAACCCACAGCGCCATGAAGAAACGGACCAACAGAGAGAGCTTACTCCTTCCAATCAGGACGGAGGTAGAGCTCTGTAAGCTGTTTACGGGCAACAGTAGCAGGCGCCTCGGTAAGGAGACAGGCAGCCTTCTGCGTCTTTGGAAAGGCAATGACATTTCGAATAGAGTCACTACCGGTAATGAGCATCATCAGACGATCAAGACCAAAGGCAAGTCCACCATGGGGAGGTGCACCAAGTTCAAGAGCGCGAAGGAGAAAACCAAATTTTTCATCTGCCTCTTCCTTGTCGATACCCAGGGCGGTAAGGACCCGAGCCTGCACATCTCTTTGATGGATACGAATAGAACCACCACCAATCTCAGTACCGTTTAGAACAAGGTCATAGGCACGGCTGAGTGCTTTGTCAGGAGCAGTTTCCAAAAGATCTAGGTCTTCTTCTCTTGGAGCGGTAAATGGATGGTGAATAGACTGGTAGCGGTCTTCCTTCTCGTCATACTCCATAAGAGGGAAGTCGGTTACCCAAACAAAGTTAAACTCCTTCTTATCGAGGAGATCAAGGCGACGAGCCATCTCAAGACGAAGTTCGCCCAGTACCTGGAAGACAACCTTTTCGCTATCGGCACCAAAGAAGAGAAGATCTCCCTCCTGAGCATCAAGGGCCTCGGCAATAGAGGCACGCTCCTCTTCGCTAAAAAACTTAGCAATGGGAGACTGCCATTCGCCATCAGCCTTCATCTTCACCCAGGCAAGACCCTTAGCGCCAAAAAGGGCCGCATACTCGGTCAGACCGTCCAGATCCTTACGGGAGAAGTGGGCGCAAGCCTTGGCATTGATGGCACGTACGGTTCCACCCTCTTCGGCAATAGCCCTAAAAACCTTAAAGGAACAGCTCTTGGCAATCTCGGTAAGGTTGACAAGCTCCATGCCAAAACGCATGTCCGGACGATCGCAACCAAAACGCTCCATGGAATCTGCATAGGTAATATGAGCAAATGGTGGGGTCAGGTCAAGATCCAGAGTTTCCTTAAAGAGAGTTTGAATCATACCCTCGGTCACCTCAATGATCTGCTCCTCATCAACGAAGGAGAGCTCCATATCGATCTGGGTAAACTCCGGCTGACGATCGGCACGCAGATCTTCATCACGGAAACATTTAACGATCTGATAGTAACGATCCATACCGGCAATCATCAACAGCTGCTTGAAGAGCTGTGGAGATTGAGGCAGGGCATAAAATTTTCCAGCACTGACGCGACTTGGCACCAAATAATCACGCGCACCCTCGGGGGTGGAACGGGTGAGCATTGGTGTTTCGATATCAAGGAACTCGTTATCATTAAGATAGTTGCGAATAGCCTGTACCGCCTTATGGCGAAGAAGCAGGTTCCGAGCCATCGCCGGACGACGCAGGTCAAGATAGCGATACTGCAGACGTAAATTTTCTGAAACCTCAGTCTCCTCATCCAGTGGAAAGGGAGGTGTCTCAGAGGTATTTAAGATAACAAGCTCATCCACCAATATCTCTATATCACCGGTACCAAGCTTAGTATTAGCCATATCACCCGGACGGGCCGAAACGGTGCCTTTAATTGCCAGGACCCACTCGCTTCGCAGGCTATGAGCCTTGGCGTGTACCTCTGGATTTATTTCTGGATTAAAGACAACTTGAGTGATTCCTCTTCGATCACGCAGATCTATAAAAATTACTCCACCATGATCACGTCTACGCAGCACCCAGCCCATCAAAATTACCTGTTTGCCGATATCTTCTTTGCGCAGGGCGTCACAAAAGTGCGTCCTTTTCAAACTTCCCATTGATTCCATAATTGTTTTAATCCAGTTCTTTTTTACGTTTTCTGACAAGATTTATTGTGCACTCATGGCAAGTGCTGCAAAAATATCACCTGCCACTAAGGCTACCTCGCACTGCTCTTGGGAGTCCATGTTTTTCAGGACAGCCTTGCCAGTTTCAATCTCATTTTCGCCAAGAATAAGGGTTGCAGCGACACCGGCCTTATTGGCCAACTTCATCTGCGCCTTCAGGCTACGTCCCTCATAATCAACGGCAACACCCACGCCAAGGCCTCGAAGATCCTGGCTCAAGATACAGGCAAGTTTTGTTGCCGCATCGCCAAGACCGATGACAAAGAGATCCAGTTTCTCGGCGACAAACTCCGTTTCCTTCTGCTGAAGTAAGAGTATCAGGCGCTCCATACCAATGGCAAAGCCAATACCTGGCATACCGACAGGACCGCCAAGCTTTTCCACCAGACCGTCGTAACGACCACCGGCACCAACAGCGGACTGGGCACCAAGATCATCGGTAATAAATTCAAAGGTCGTGCGGCAGTAATAATCCAGGCCACGAACCATAAACTTATTAAGGCTGTATGGAATTTCCAGAGACTCAAGGGTGGTACAAACCGTATCAAAATGGTCTGCACAATCACCACAGAGATAATCCAGAATGGATGGTGCCTCTTCTACCTGGGCACGACATCCTGCATTTTTACAATCAAGCACTCGCAATGGATTGGTCTTGCTCCGACGCTTACAGTCATCACAGAGATGCTCAAAACGATCTTCAATAAACTCTACCAGGGCCTGCCTGTAGACAGGGCGACACTCGGGGCAGCCAAGGGAGTTCATTTCAAGTCGGACATTGATGCCCAGGGTGCGGAAGACCATGGAACCCATGGCCATAAGTTCGGCATCAACCAGCGGATTTACAGAACCAAGTACCTCTATATCCATCTGATGAAACTGACGCAAACGTCCCTTTTGGGGGCGCTCGTGACGAAACATGGGCCCAATGGTAAAGAGTCGCTGCACAGGTTTTGCGACGTAGAGTCCATTTTCTATGTAGGCACGGATAAGCGAGGCAGTAGCCTCGGGACGCATGGTCACCTTCTTATCGACAAAGGTGTACATCTCCTTTTCAACAATATCCGTTGCCTCACCAATAGAGCGAGCAAAAAGATCTGTCTGCTCAAGAATCGGCATACGAATCTCAGAAAAATTATGACGGGTAAAAATATCCCGTGTTATCTTTTCCACCTGCTGCCACAACTCTACTTCACCTGGTAATATATCCTTAAAGCCTTTTAAGACCTTTATTTTCAACGTTCCATCCCCCAAAATATAACCAATCAACATTTAGTTCAACGAAAAATCGAGAATTTAACCGCAATTTTTCATATTTGTCAAGCCAGACAATGTCTGCCAAACAAGCAAATCTTCCCTTTCTCTTTTCGCCTAGAATAAGCGCGATACCAGTCATTGCTTGACAAATCCCCAAGAGATGGTCATTATTTGTCCCCGTAAACCTTCTTTCCTGCCAGGCAGGAAGAATTATGTATGAGAGCAAACTTTTTTATATAAAAATTACCAGAAATTCTCATACAACATAATCAACGATGAGGATAATACATGAAGTTACCATCACTCAAAATCGGCAACCTCACGGCGCCATTTCCCCTTCTCCAAGGAGGAATGTCCATCCGTGTCTCTACCGCCGCATTGGCAGCACCTGTTGCTGAGTGTGGAGGAGTCGGTATCATTGGTGGCACCGGAATCCCCGTAGCAGAGTCTACAGGAAGAGATTCGCATAGCCAAGAGCAAGACTAATGGCATTGTTGCCGTTAATCTGATGTTTGCCATGAAAGATTTTTATAATCAGGTCATGGGCGCAATCGAGTCCAAGGTTGATATGATCGTCACTGGAGCAGGCTTTTCCAGAGATATCTTCAAAATTGGCAAAAAGCATAACACCCCCATCGTCATGATTGTTTCCACCCCGGGAATGGCAAAACTGGCAGAAAAACTTGGTGCCTCGGCAATTATCGCCGAAGCCAAAGAGGCAGGCGGCCACCTTGGTACCGACCAACCTCTGCGTAAGATCTTTCCGGCAATTCGCGATGCAGTAAAAAACATCCCCCTTATCGCTGCCGGTGGCATTATCAATGGTTTTGAAATGGCCGAGATGATGGACGAATACGGTGCAGATGGCGTCCAGGTTGCATCTCGCTTTGTTCTCAGCGAAGAGTGCCCGGTCACCGACGAATTTAAGCAGGCATACCTTAATGCCAAGAAGGAAGATATTGTTCTTACCTCCTCCCCGGTTGGCCTGCCCGGAAGAGCTATTAACAATCCCTTTGTCCAGGCCCTTAATGCCGGAAAAAGTATCGCCACAAAAAAATGTCCCTTCGCCTGCCTGAAACACTGCGATCATCACTACTGCATCAACGAGAGACTGCAAAATGCCTCCCGAGATGGCAAGATCGATGAGGGCCTCATCTTCTCTGGAGAAAATACTTACAAAATGAAAGAGATACTCTCTGTAAGTGAGATATTTAAACTCTTCCAAGAACAGGCCGAATCGGTGTATAAAGAAGGAAAGGGTTTTTGCCCTGCAGCAATCTAGCAGTAGCATACTGTATCCGTGCGTGGAGCATCTTGTCTCCACGCATGGACCTCACTCCAACCAAAGCAACAAAGTTGTGCATATTAATGAATAAAACCAACCAGCCACAAACAATAGAAGCACCAGAAAAGATCAAACTCAGCTGTACAGTAATTGCTCAGGGGCAACATCCAATTACCAAAAAGATGCTTGATCCCGATGCCCTTTTTGTACTTGAAAAATTACGCAATGCGGGCTTTTCTGGCTACCTTGTAGGTGGTGGTGTTCGGGATCTCTATCTTGGTAAAACGCCAAAGGATTTCGACATAAGTACCAATGCCCGCCCCGGGCAACTGCGCAAACTCTTCAAAAACTCCAATACCATCGGTCGCAGATTTCGTCTGGTACAGGTTTTCTTCAAAGGCGGCAAAACCATTGAAGTATCCACCCTCCGTTCACTCAGTGAGCATGATCTGGATGGGCCCGAGGCAATCCTTGCCCCCAATAACACCTTTGGCACTCTGGACGAAGATGCTCAACGTCGTGACCTCACCATAAATTCCCTCTTTTATGAAATAGAAACTCACTCCATTATTGACTATGTGGGAGGAGTTGAAGATCTTGAAAAGGGTATTGTTCGTATCGTTGGTGATCCGAAAAAAAGAATCACCCGCGATCCCGTTCGCATAATGCGCGCCATTCGCCACTGCAGCCGCAACGATTTCACAATTGAAGAGAAGAGCTGGGAGGCAATTTGCGACCAACATCAGCAACTTGCCCTCTGCCCACCCTCACGCCTACGAGACGAGTTCCTCAAGGATCTCTATAACTGCAAGATTGCTCCCTGGTTTGAGCTGGCAGAAAAATCATCGATCTTCACCATCCTCATTAAGGGATATCTAGGCAAACTAGACCTCCCCTTTAACGAAACACGATCCTGTCGAGAACAGATCGCCGCGACCATGGCAACCATCGACAGAATGAATATCCAGGCCCTGGAACAAAAAACTCCACGTCAACCGGATTACGTCCTCTTTGCCCTGGTACTTATAGCCTGGGCTGAAAGCGAATTTTCCCTGCTCTCAGAACAGCGAAAGGGCGCTTTGGCCTTCCAACTTGGCAAAAAAATACGCACTGACCTTGACAAGAACCTCGGTATCGACCTTAACCTGCGAAGATCTCTCCGTCAGGAGATGACAACCCTTCTGGTCAATCTGCCTCTCTTTATCATGCATGACAATGGCAAGGATTGGCCTAAGTGGTTACAAAAGAAGAGCTACTTCCCAAGATGCCTCCTCTTTTATAACTGCTACAAAAATACCCTCAGCCAGGAAGAGGCGGAGCTTATCGACATCCCTGCAGAGCCCATGCCTGCCGCAGAAGAACAGTCCAGCGCTCCTACTCCACCACCGGCTAAAGGCAAAAAAAATTCGAAGGATAAAACTGCCCTTTCATCCTCCAGACCGGGCGGAATTTTCGGCTTTAAAAAAGATTAATTTCCCATAGCAGCAAACTAGCCGAACAATCGCCAGATTACTGCCTTCTAACTGTAGCATACAGTTAGAAGGACAGATGAGCTAAGTATCAAAAAAACTTGTGTCTTTTCATAAAAAATACTTGTCGAACAGGTCCCAATTAAGTACCCTCAGTTATTTACCGAAAAAAGATCTTTTCTTTACATCTAGTAGATTTTGCTGCTATTTTGCGCATTGCTAAGCTCCATCCACTCATGAGGCACAGCAAGGTGTTGATTTTTTATAGACTTTTTTTGTTCATATTTATCGGTTTAAATAATACCCGATACAATCGCGCCTAGCGCACAATTGTTGCAACAACAATAGGAGGTTGATATGGCAGACACGGTAAACACAACTATGAATCCAAAGCTTAATCGGCGTGGATTCCTGAAAGGATGTACGATGGTCGCAGCCGCATTGGGGCTTTCCGATGCGATGATTCCCAAATTGGTAGAAGCCGCCTCTTCGGGCCAAAGACCACGGGTTATCTGGCTCCACTTCCAAGAATGCACAGGATGTACCGAAAGTCTCCTCCGGGCATCTCACCCCGATCTCGCCCGTTTAATCCTTGACGTTATCTCCCTTGATTACCACGAAACGGTTATGGCAGCAGCCGGTTATCAGGCCGAGGCTAACCTGCACGACACCGTTGATAACCACCCCTTCATCCTTATTGTTGAAGGGGCTATCCCAGTAAAAGACAATGGAATTTACTGTAAAATCGGCGGTAGAACAGCACTGGAAATTCTTGGTGAGGTTGCACCGAAGGCCACGGCGATCATTGCCATTGGTACCTGTGCCACTTCCGGTGGTATCCAGGCCGCATCTCCCAACCCCACCGGAGCCGTTGGCGTTGAGGACCTTCCTGAGTTGACAGGCAATGTACCCATTGTCAACATCCCGGGATGCCCACCAAACCCCGTTAATCTATTAGGTACAATCCTTTATTATCTTACCTTCAAGAGACTTCCTGCTCTCGATAGCCAAAAAAGACCTCTCTTTGCCTACGGACGAAGAATTCACGATCAATGTGAACGCCGTGGCCACTTTGACGAGGGTCGTTTTGCTGAAAAGTTCGGTGATAAGTTTCACCAGATGGGCTATTGCCTCTACAAGGTCGGCTGTAAAGGCCCTGAGACCTTCGCTAACTGTCCAACAGCACGCTTTAACGATGTTGGTGTCTGGCCAGTAAGCATTGGCCATGGTTGCATCGGTTGTACCGAGAAAAATTTCTGGGATACCATGACTCCGTTCTACGAAAGATTACCCAACGTAAAGATCCCCGGCACCGGTATCGTGGCCGATGCAGATAAGATCGGCAAGGTGCTGGTTGGTGCTACTGCCGTCGGTGTTGCAGCCCACGCCGCAATCGGAATTGGCAAACGCCTTATCAAGGGTAAGCCGAAAGAGAAGGAAGACAAGGAGTAGGGTCTTTTTAAGAATCAATATACCCGCCAGGAGCGATACTCCCGGCATGGTGTTCATATAATTTTCGGAGGTTTTACGTATGGCTCAGCGAATTACCATTGATCCTATTACTCGGATCGAAGGTCACTTAAGAGTAGATATTGAAGTTGACGGTGGAAAAGTAACCAAGGCCTGGTCTTCTGGACAGATGTACCGCGGAATTGAGAATATCCTCAAAGGCCGTGACCCACGTGATGCATGGATGTTTGTCCAACGTATTTGCGGTGTGTGTACCACTGTTCATGGACTTGCCTCTGTTCGCGCCGTTGAAGATGCTCTACAACTCCCAATCCCCCTTAATGCCCAACTCGTTCGAAATATGGTTCAGGCTATTCACTGCCTGCAAGACCATATTGTCCATTTTTACACCCTCTCTGCCCTCGACTGGGTTGATGTTGTTTCCGCACTTGATGCTGATCCGGTAAAGACAGCAGCACTTGCTGAAACCCTCTCTAACTGGCCAGGTAACAGTGCTAAACGTTTCTCTGCTGTAAAAGACAAGCTCAAAGGACTTGTGGCCAGTGGCCAGCTTGGACCCTTTGCCAACGCATACTGGGGCCACCCAGCGATGAAACTGCCACCCGAAGCCAATCTCATGGCAGTTTCTCACTACCTTGAAGCCCTGGATTACCAACGCAAGGCCACTCAGGCACTTGGTATTATCGGTGGCAAAAATCCTCATGTCCAGAACCTCTGTGTTGGCGGAATTGCCAACAACCTCAACCAGGACAACGAGACTGGTCTCACCATGGAGCGTCTCTACTTCATCAAACAGCTCATTGAAGAGGTACGTGACTTTATCAAGATGGTCTACCAAAGCGACGTTGCCGCCATTGGCGCTCTCTATAAGGAATGGATCCCATATGGCGCCGGAGTAACCAACTATATGGCAGCGCCCGATATGTTCACCGACGTCGAGGGCACCAAGGGCGATCTTCCAGGTGGAACCATCTTTAATGCTGACCTGTCCACGGTTAAACCCTTTACCACCATCTCTGATTCATACTTTAAAGAGAATGTTGAAGAGTCTATTGCCCGAGCTTGGTATGACGGTGACTGGTCTAAAAACCCATTTGAAGAGGATACTGATCCCAAGTATACCGACTTTCAAGACGAAGGACGCTACTCCTGGATGAAGGCTCCACGTTTCCAAGGAAAGCCAATGCAGGTTGGTCCTCTTGCCCAGGTACTTGTCGGCTATGCCCAGGGGCATGAGCTTACCGTAAAGGCGGCCAATGACTTCCTGGGCCGTCTCAACTCTGTAGCAGGCACTAATCTTGGCCCAGAGATTCTTCATGGAACCATTGGCCGCCATGCTGGTCGTGCTATCCGAGCAGGTATGATGGCAGATCTTGCCCTGAAGCATTGGGATCTACTGGTAAACAATCTTGCCACCGGTGATTACGAAATATTTAATCAACCTGTCTTCCCTAAGGGCGAACAGCGCGGTGTTGGTATCCATGAAGCTCCACGCGGTATTCTTTCCCACTGGATTATTATTCAGGATGGCAAGATCAAAAACTACCAGGCCGTTGTACCTTCAACCTGGAACGCAGGTCCGCGCGATGGCCAGGGACAACCAGGACCATACGAGGCATCCCTTGTGGGTAACCCTATTGCCGAGCCAGAAAAGCCTCTTGAGGTTCTTCGTACCGTTCACTCATTTGATCCATGTATTGCCTGTGCTGTACATATGCTAGATCCGGAAGGTAAAGAAGTTATCAAGGTTAAAGCCCTCTAGCAGGAGACTTTTCACCCAAACTTTTTTTATCCGGTAACACCATATGGAGGTAAACCAAATGGCATTATATGAAAAAAAATATTGTTGGAGTCTGTTGCTCCGCATATGGCACTGGACGTTCGCATTATCGATTGTTGCACTAGTCATCACTGGCTTTTATATTCACTTCCCCTGGACCAACACCCTGATAGAGGGAAGCGCCAGCTGGCCCATGGCCCGGGCCAGATTTATCCACTTTGTCGCAGGCTATGCCTTTTCCTGTGCCATTTTTCTCCGAGCCTACCTGTACATTTTTGGTAATACTCAGGAACGGATAAGCGACATACTACCAATCAACAAGAGAAACATCAAAAACCTAGGCGAAACGCTCTTACTGTACACCTATACCACCGATGAGCATAACGGGCGTTTTGGTCACAATGTCTTGGCTGGAAGCTCTTATCTGCTCACCTTTTGTGCAGCAATTGCCATGATCGGCACGGGATTCTTCCTCCTCTTTCCAGAGGTGGGATTTATTTCAAGTTGGGGCGGAGCTCTCTTCCAAACCCAGGCAACGGCTCGCTTCGTCCATCACATTATAATGTGGTGGTTTATGATCTTTGCTGTCATCCATCTCTACCTCTGTATATGGAATGATATTCGCTTCCCGGAAGGCTTGATCTCTTCAATCTTCACGGGCGTAAAATTCACCCATAAGAAGTAGAACATGAAAGGCGTCGAAATTTTTATCCGCGGCACTGTCCAAGGAGTAGGGTTTCGACCCTTTATCTACAATCTGGCTCGCCAACATGGACTTTCGGGTACGGTATGCAACACCGGTGACGGTGTTGCCATCCATACCTCCTGTTCCAAGGAGGAGCTTGAGGCCTTTATAGGGGCGGTGCGCAGCAAGGCACCACCCCTGTCCCGCATCCAATCCATTGAACACGGCCCCAAAGAGATAGAGATAGAAGATGGCAGATTTACCATCAGCAAGAGTTCCGGCACCAGTTCTGCCGATGCATCCATTCCCCCCGATATTGCCCTCTGTGCTGACTGCCTGAGTGAAATGCAGGACCCAAACGACCCACGCTTTGCCTATCCCTTTATCAACTGTACCAACTGTGGTCCACGCTTCACCATCGTTGAAAAAATCCCCTACGACAGACAACAGACATCCATGAAGGTCTTTCCCATGTGCGAGGCCTGCACCCGGGATTATGAAGATCCGGGCAATAGACGTTTCCATGCCCAACCCAATGCCTGTCCCCTCTGCGGCCCACAGGTTTCCTGGCATGATCAGGCAGGAAATAAAATAGAGACAAAATCTCCCTTAACAGATACAGCCGTAGCCCTCGCCGCCAACAAACTTGTGGCCATCCGTGGCCTTGGAGGTTTTCATCTCTCCTGTAATGCCCTGGAAGAAAAGGCCGTGGCCCAGCTCAGAGAACGCAAGAGACGCCCCCACAAGCCTCTGGCCATCATGGTTCAGAGCATCGATATTGCAAAAAAATACTGTTTTATCAGTGAACAGGAAATAGCTTTACTGAGCTCCATTGAACATCCCATTGTCCTCCTGCAAAAACGCCCTGACACGGATCTGGCCCAAGGACTTGCCCCCCATATCACCGAACTGGGGATCATGCTGGCCTACACCCCGCTGCACCACCTCCTCTTTCAGGAGAGCACCTGCCCCCAAGCCCTGGTGATGACCTCGGGTAATAGCAGCGGCACCCCGATCTGCACCGGTAATGCGGAGGCCATTGACCGCCTTGGCCCCATTGTTGACAACTTTCTTCTCCACAACCGGGACATCGTAACAAGGATAGATGACTCAGTGACACGCGTCAGCGGGAAAAAACCACTGATACTGCGCAGGGCCCGGGGCTATGTCCCCTCTCCCATTCACTGCAAGTGGACCCTCCCCGCCACCATTGGTTGCGGCGGTGGACTCAAGTCCACCTTCTGCCTGGGGAAAAAGAACAGCCTCTTTACCAGCCAGCACATCGGAGATCTCTCCAACCTTGAATCCTACGATTTTTTTCAGGAATCCATTGAACACCTGAAGAAGGTTTTTGATATAGAACCAGAAATTGCCGTCTGTGACCTCCACCCGGACTACCTCTCGACCCACTATGCCAAGGCACTGGGCATCCCCCTCTATCAAGTGCAACATCATCATGCCCATGCAACCGCCGTTATGGCGGAACACGGCCTTAAGGATCCCGTCATCGCCATCATCCTCGATGGCACCGGCTACGGCGACGACGGTACCAGTTGGGGTGGCGAAATCCTCCAGGCCGACCTCACCAGCTTTACCCGCTTGGCCCACCTGAGCCATCTCCGCCTGCCGGGAGGAGATAAGGCAGCAACAGAACCATGGCGAATGGGCATCTCCGCCCTGCACAGCCTCTATGGAGATGGCCTGAGCGACAAAAACATACCCACAGCGCTCCGACAAATAGAGAGGGACAAGAGAGAGCCCCTCCTCTCAATGCTGAACAATAACTTCAATAGCCCCCTCACCTCAAGTTGTGGTCGCCTCTTTGATACAGTCTCCTCCCTATTGGGTATTTGTCAGAAGATGAGCTACGAGGGACAGGCTGCCATGGAACTGGAGGACAGGGCTCGAAGATGCCTGAACTCTACCTGGAAAAACGATTTAATTTCAGAGGATTACGACCAGTTCCCTTTTCTCCTTGACGACAGGGGGATAACGTGGGAAATTAACTCATTACAGCTCATTAAAACAGTTCTTGATGATATCCAGATGGGCAAAAAAACTCCTGAAATTGCACTTCGATTTCACCTTTTGCTTATCAAAAACATAACAGCCTTGACCCTACAACTCTGCACGCAAACGGGCCTCAACCAGGTCGTACTCTCCGGCGGCTGTATGCAAAATGCCATCATTCTGGAAGGGCTACGCCATACCATGGCTACACACAATATATCGGTCTTCACAGGAGAGAATATCCCCATCAACGACGGTGGTATCTCCCTCGGCCAGACTATAACAGGAGGTCTGCAACATGTGTCTCGCAATTCCCATGAGGGTAACCAAGGTAGAGGGTGATCCCGATGACTTTACAACCAATCAAATCGCAACGGTGGATGTCGACGGTATAAGCAAAGAGATTCGCCTTGATATAGTAGATCACTGGCCCAGTATAGGTGACTATCTCATCATCCATGCAGGCTTTGCCATCCACAGCCTTGAACCAAAGGAGGCAGAAAGGAACCTGGAATTGCTCCGCGAACTCGCAGCAAGCACCCCAGACGAACTCCTCTACAAAATACCATGAAACATATTGACGAATATCGAGACGCCAAGCTCGCCAAACCACTGGTCGCCGAGCTCAGAAGGTCAGTAACCAAGCCCCTGCGCATAATGGAAGTCTGTGGCTCCCACACCATGTCAATTTTTCGCAACGGTATCCGTTCAATCCTACCCGAGGGAATGGAGTTGCTGTCGGGCCCCGGATGTCCCGTTTGCGTTACCTCTGCCGCCCATATGGATGCCTTTATCTCCATAGCCGAAAGAGATGGGGTACGGGTCGCCATCTTCGGTGATCTCTTCCGGGTACCGGGAAGCCAAGGGTCGCTAGCCAACGCCAGTTCCCGCGGGGCCAAGGTAGACATTGTCTACTCACCCATGGACGCCCTGGAAATTGCCAAGAACAATCCAGACGAACTGGTGGTCTTTCTCGGCGTTGGTTTTGAAACAACCACCCCGACAATTGCCGCCACCATCATGGCGGCCAAGATACAAAAGATTAAGAATTTTGCTGTTTTTTCCACCCAAAAAACAATGCCTGCCCCCCTGATTGCCCTGCTTCAGGACCCCGAACTCAAAATCGACGGTCTGCTCTGCCCCGGCCATGTTTCTGCCATTATCGGCTCAGAGGTCTACGAACCCCTGGCCCGGGACTATAATCTTGCCTGTGTGGTTGCCGGTTTTGAAACCGCTGACATCCTTGGCAGCCTCATCCAACTGGCCAGACAGGTAAACGCAGGCGAGTTCAAGGTAGAAAACTGCTACAACAGGGTAGTATGCAAAGATGGCAATCCACGTGCACGAGCCATGGTCGAACGCATCTTTGAGCCCTGCGATATGCAGTGGCGCGGCCTTGGCATGATTCCGGAAAGTGGTTTGAAAATCCGGGAAGAATATGGTGAGTTTGATGCAGAGAGACGTTTAGAGATAGAGCTAACAGAAGTAGCGGAGCCCAAGGGTTGTCTCTGTGGAGAAATACTTAAGGGCCAGACCATCCCCCCACGCTGCCCTCTCTTCAACAAAGGTTGTACGCCAATGAACCCGGTGGGTCCCTGCATGGTTAGTAGCGAAGGCACATGTGCCGCCTATTACAAATATGGCCAGGACCTGTAGCCCTGGGCTAAAAATATCAAAGAGAGAAAATATGTCCGATAAGAAAGTACTTCTCGACCACGGCAGTGGTGGCCTTGCCAGCCAGGAACTTATTGAAAACCTGTTTATTAAACATCTTGACAATCCCATTCTCCGTAATCTGGAAGACAGCGCTATTCTGGAAAACAAACCTGGCAATATTGCCTTTACCACGGACAGTTATGTGGTTGACCCACTCTTTTTCCCCGGTGGCGATATCGGCAAACTGGCCGTCCATGGTACCATCAACGACCTGGCCATGCGGGGCGCAGAACCACAGGGACTCAGCCTGGGACTGATCCTGGAAGAGGGCTTTTCCCTCGATGAACTCGAACGGGTAATCATCTCCGTGGCCGAGGCCTGCCGCGAGGCAGATGTCTATGTGGTCACCGGTGACACCAAGGTGGTTCCCAGAGGCAAGGCCGACAAGATATTTATCAACACCGCAGGCGTTGGTATTGTCGATCCTAAGCTGCAAATTTCGTCAAAAAAAGCACGAGCTGGGGATAGTATCATTCTCTCCGGTAGCATGGGCGACCATGGTATCACCATCATGAGTAAGCAGGCGGGAATCGCCATTGATGGCAACCTCCGAAGCGACACCATGGCCCTGCACAAGATGGTGGCAAAGCTCTTAGCCGAATTGCCTGCCGGTAGCATCCACACCCTGCGTGACCCGACCCGGGGTGGAGTGGCAACTACCCTCAATGAAATTGCTGGCAACAGTAAGCTTGAAATCGAGCTCATTGAAGAGTCTCTCCCCATAAGGGCAAACGTTCGGGCAGCCTGTGAAATGCTGGGACTTGACCCGCTCTATCTTGCCAATGAGGGAAAATGCCTCATTATTGTCTCCCCCGAGCAGACAGAGCTAGCCCTGCAAATTCTCCACAAGACAAAAGAGGGTCAGGAGGCTGTTGTCATTGGCAGCCTCAAAGAGGGCAAAGCTGGCCGCGTATTGGTAACAACACCAATCGGTGGGGCCAGGGTTGTTACGCCACTCCACGGCGAGCCTCTCCCCAGAATTTGCTAACAGCGATAAAACACTATAAATAGGGATCCTATGAAAAAAATTGGTATCGCCGGTATCGGCAACTTGATTTTGCGAGATGAAGGTTTTGGTGTTCATACGGTTAAATATCTCATAGATAACTATATCTTCCCCGATAATGTCGAGATCCAGGACATAGGCACTGCCGGCATCTTTATGGCTCCTTTCTTGGAAGAGTGCGACCCGGTTTTTGTCATTGATGTGGTTGATATCGAAGGAGAACCAGGATCCTTTCACTATTATGATCTCGGCGATGTAAAGGCGGGGAAATTCCAAACCCGCATGTCCCCGCACCAGCTGGGACTTCTCGAAATACTTGAGGTATGCAAGCTCCGTGATGCAGCCCCGGAACATATAGAATTTTATACAGTTATCCCCAGTGAGCTCACCGAGAGTGTGGAACTGTCAGAGATAGTCGCTGGACGTATGGTAGAGGTTGCCGAAATGATCGTTACCCGCCTTACGGAAATGGGCGTCAACGTGGAAAAACGTTAACCAGGGGTTAAACATGCATGAAATGTCCCTTGTCCAAAATCTTTTTGAGCAACTCAGAGATCTTGCCAAAGAGAATAGGGCAGAAAAAATAATCACTGTAACCATGTCAATAGGACCACTTGCCGGAGTAGTGGTAGACTCCTTTCAATTTGGTTTTGATGTTCTCTCCGCCGAAGAACCACTTTGCAGCGGAGCTGAACTCAAGATAGAAATTCCCCCTGTTACCTTTACCTGTACAGACTGTGGTTTTGCCATGGAGTCCACCGAAAAGAGCCTGGACTGTTGCCAAAAGTGTGGTGAACTCTTTTTAATTTCAAGCGGCGGAGATGATCTTATCCTTAAACAGGTTGTGATGGAGTAAGCCACAACCCGTTTTTTACTAAATAGACGGCCACCTCCCCCTCTGGAGAGCTGGCCCTTTACCTTCGATACAAGGAGAAAAAATATGTGTACCACCTGCGGTTGTCCAAGCCCCTCTGATACTGCCCACTCCCACGATCACGATCACGATCATGATCACAGCCACACACACAAAACCGTTGACGTTCATACCAGCCTCTTTGCCGCCAACGACGCCCTGGCCAAGATGAACCGCGAACACTTCAACGAAATTGGTGCCGTTGCCCTCAACCTTATAAGCAGCCCGGGCTCCGGAAAAACTACCCTGCTTGAACATACCATCGAAGCCCTCAAGGGTGAGATTAAAATTGGTGTTATCGAGGGTGATATTGAAACAGAGCGCGATGCAGACCGCATCCGAGCCAAGGGTGTGCCCGTGGTTCAACTGACCACCGGCGGCGCCTGCCATCTTGATGCGGCCATGACCCATAAGGGATTTCACCGCCTGGAAAAAGAGCCGGGATACGAGACTGTGGATCTGCTCTTCATCGAAAACGTGGGTAACCTTGTATGTCCATGTTCCTTTGATCTGGGTGAACATGAGCGGGTGGTACTGGTCTCCGTACCAGAGGGCCCTGACAAACCTGCCAAATACCCCAAGGCATTTACCAGCTCCGATACCTTTGTCATCACCAAAACAGACCTTCTTCCATACTTTGACTTCCCGGTAGAAGAGGCTCGGGCAGAGGCACTCCACCTCAACCATCATCTTCGCACAATGGAGCTCTGCGCCACCAAGCAGGACGAAGGTTTTCAACAGTGGCTTGACTACCTGCGTGAACTGGTGGCCAAGAAGAGGGGACTGAAGTAGCATTTCCCCTCTCTCTGCCAGCAAAAAAGAGGCCCGAGCGAAGAGTTCTTCGCCCGGGCCCTCTCTTTCACAGAGCTCAGAGTTTAAAAAATTCCCTATTGCTTCTTCTCCGCTGCATCGGCTGATGCATACCCCTGTTCCCGGGCTAAATGGTCATAGATTTCCTCGGACATACTCCTCCCCTCGGCCTGATACCTCTGCACATCCTTATAGAGAAGCTTCAGAGTCTCTTCAGCGTAAGTCTCCAGCTCCGCCTGGACATAGGTGGAAAAGCTTGCCCAATCAAGGCCCTGCTCCTCACCAGCAAGTTGTCGTCCCCGAGACATCATCCGCGGATGCTTGTCAATAAAGGCCCTCTGCCAGGCCAGTTGTGCCGATACTATCTTGGCAATAAAAGGACTCTCGTTCTCAGAGGGAATGAGATTTCCCATCCGTGCATATTTATAGATCATCAGGTTACGGCCAATATGATGGGCCCGACCAAGATCTCTCAGATAACTCTGTAAAGTTGCCTCCGACCAGACAGCGAGTTGCGAGGTTCTGTGCAGGCGAAAATCAGCTGAGATCTCGCCAACGGATGGTAGGGATTTTTCCAGAGGGTTTTTCCCTCCCGAATCATTCACCCGAATAAACATCTGCCACTCAAAGGCCAAGACCTCTTCAACAATTTTTTCCCTATCCATTATCGTCCTCCCCAAAATCCGGCGCGAAATTCAGCGTCCTCTATCCCTGCCAAAATCAGTGGTACCTGATCCAGCAAAAAAGGCGTCTTTTCCCTAATGAGCCCCTGCTCATAAAACTCTAATATAAGCCGCTGACAAATTCTCTCAATGATATTCTGCTGACAGACCCATGTATCTTCTCCACCTGTCATCTCTGCATTGGAGCAAAGAAGATCTCTTAAAAGTGGTGCCACCTCCACACCAAGAAGGGGCAGACGTTCAAGACCTCGAAGCAGCCACTTAAAATAGGGGGCATAGGCCCTGTTGAGCAGATAGATCAGCTGCATCGCCTCGGTACAAAACTGGACCTTAGCATGCGCCATCACATAGGGATCTGAACGCATTATACCTCGCTGCCAATTATACTGCCCCGCTTGGCCAGCGCGCATGCAACCATCTGCCACCATCTTCAAACGAATATCTTCGGGGTAATAGGCAAGCAGGGCATCCCGCCAGGCAGTAAAGGTACCCAGAGGATCAACAAAAACCTCGCCATTGGTGCAGAGGCTAAGATGAGAGGAGGGAATATTCCACTGGCCAAGGGTCCGGGGCGGAGCGGTCAAGCCTGTGTAACGTCTGTAAAACGAGGAGATAGACATGGCGCCCACCCGCCCATCTTCCCCCTGGCTGACCTGTCGGGGAGAAAAACCTGCAAAAGACTGCGGCAACTGGCAGTAGACTGCCTGCAGGGCCTCACCATGAAGGGCAAAATCTTCATCGGTCAACCAGAGACAAAAAGATGGGCCCCAATCATGGTCCCGGGAAAACTGATCATCAAAGCCAAGACACTCGGAACCCGGGCCCACCAAGCCCACCGCCACCCGATCCATCAGAACTCCAAACCGATCGTAAAGAACATCTCGACCACACTCCTCATAGTACTTTCTACTCAAGATCAAACCATCCATATCCCCTCCATAAGAGCAAAAGCTATAATTAGCTAATGCACCATAATTTCTATCAAAACAGCCATATTTACCCTTGACCTGAATAACACTTCTTTGTAGTTTAACCTAACGTCAATATTCCTGCTCGGGCCACTTGCCACAGTAAGCCAGATGCCACAATTACAATGAGGTTTTAAAGATGATGATCTGTATGAAAAGACTCCCATGGTACATTATAGCACTCTATCTAGCTATTAGCCTCGGTGGCTGTGGGGCAACTCTGAATCAAAAAAAGCTTGGGACATTCAACCAACATCTACAGACAGGCCGACACCAGCAGGCCCTTGACCTGGCCATGAATGCAGGCGACTTTGATCAAGAGGACAGAGGAACAGATCTCCTCTGGGATCTGCAGGCAGGAAACGTCCTCACCCTTCTCGGCCAGTTTAAGAGAAGCAACTACGTCTATGATCAGGCAGAGCTCTTGATGAAAGATAAGGATACCGAAGGAATGGCGACGAAGGGTGTCGGCAAAATCGGCTCCATGTTGATCAATAACAGTGTCAATGGCTACCAGCAAACGGTATACGATTCAGTAATGATTAATACCTATAAGGGTTTAAACGACATCCTCCTCCATGACTGGCAGAATGCCCGCGTCGAATTCAATAGGGCGGCCGATCGACAGCGACGAGCAAAAGAACACTTTAAAAAGAAGATTGCCGAGCAGGAAAAACGTCTAGCCAAGGAAGAGAAAAAAAGCAGGCGACAAAAGGCAGGACCTAGCTGGAATATGCGAGGTGCCAGTGCAGAAATCGACAAGAACTTTACCGAATTGAATGGTTGGAAGGCCTATGGCGACTACATCAACCCATACACCGACTATCTTCATGGCCTCTTCTTTATGCTGGCGGCAAGCGGCAATAGCAGATCTGACTACGACAAGGCTGTTTATTCATTCAAACGGGTGGCTGGCACCCATGGCCGCAACAAGGTCATTAAAAAGGACCTCTATCTTGCTCGCAAGCTCCAGTCGGGTCAGTGGAGAAAAAACAGGCTCAGCCCACGAGTATGGGTTATCTTTGAAAATGGTCTGGCCCCTACCGTCGACGAAATTATTATTCCGGTACCTCTCTTTCTGGTTACCAAGGATGTTGACTATGTGCAAATTGCCCTGCCCAAAATTGTCGAGCAACCGGGTGCCTACCCCAACCTGCAGGTATCAGCGGCAGGAAAGAAACTTGGCTCTACCCAGCAAATCGCCAGCATAGACCGAGTGGTAGAGAGTGAATTCAAAAAGGAATATCCCTATAAGGTGACCGAGGCCCTGATCAGTGCCGCCATAAAGGGAACCATCCAGTATGTGGCTGAAAAAGAGGCGGGGGATCTCGGCAGCATCCTCAGCATCGTCTACCAGGCAGCCACCACCCATGCGGATACCAGAAGCTGGACGGCCCTGCCCAAAGAGGTACAGGCCCTACAAATCAAAAAGCCCAAATGTAACAGCATTACCCTCAGTGCGAAGGGAATGCTACAGCCAGTGAAGGTGGCACTTCCAAAAAACCGTTTCAGCATTGTTCATGTTCGGGCAGCAGGAGTAGGTAGCCAACCAACTGTACAGGTTGTTGGCTTTTAATAGGGTAGATACAGGAGACAGACAATGTTACAACGTATAATATTTATTCTCGCGCTCATTCTCGCCCCGCAGCTAGGCAGTAGCGCTATCATCTCTTCCTCTCATAGCACAGCCACCTCTTCTCTGCAGCTGGGGCCAAAGGCGGCAAAATATATAGAGGTCAGCGAAATACGGGGCGGTCGCCTGCCAAGCGGGCTTTTCCGGGCCCGCTTTATCGGAGACAGCACCAGTAGCTTTAAAAAAGAGATTAAATATCGCTTTGTCTGGCTGGATTGCTCAGGATTTGAACTCAGCGGTATAACCAGTACCTGGCAGAGCATCAGGCTCAGCCCTAAGGATGAAGTACGCCTGCAATCAGTGGCCACCAGTCCCCGGGCAAGTAACTTTCAGGTTATCATCAAAGAACTCTAGAAAACCCTTTAAATATCCCCCAACAGGAGAAGTAGAATGCGTTCATATCTTTATCTTATTTTTGCCATCGCTATCAGCCTTGGTCTCACCGGTTGTGTCCAACAAAAAACAGTACGACTTCAGGCGGACGACCTTGGTGAACCGATGACAACCGGACTCAGCAACCGTGATTTTGAAATTGCTGCCAACCACACCATACAGTCCATGCTCGGCTCCGGTGCCGTTGCCCCGGTCAATGGCAAGAAAAATATTCTGGTGATTTCTCATATCCTCAATGACACCATGCAACGCATCGACACAGATCAGCTCATTAAAAAGATCCGTATCGCCCTTCTGCAGAGTGGCATGGTTAAAACCACCACCGCAATCGGCCTCAACGGCGCGGAAGATCGCATGAACGACGCCTATAGCCAATTGGCACGTTCCAAAAGAATCAACAAACGTACCCTGCAAAAGCAGAGCCTCACCGCTCCCAACATGAGCCTTTCCGGTAAGATCATCCAACGTAACCAAAGAGTTGACGGCGGTCGCCAGCTGATTGAATACTACTTCCAGCTCACCCTGACCGATCTCAGTGATGGCCTTGGCGTCTGGGAAGGAGAGACTCCTATCCGTAAGCTGGCCAGTAAAGACAGCGTTTCGTGGTAAGGAACCCCTCAATGAAAAAACATATTGCTGCCCTCCTCCTGCTCACAGGCCTCGGATGCACCAGCACCGGCTGGAGCACGGAACAAATGGCATCGAGCGCAGAGCCCGGCTACCCCACAGATTCCATGGCCACCATGGTTGTGGATGAAGCCGATGCCGAAGCAGGCCAGATGTCTCTGGAAGAATTCGAAAAAACCCTGTCCCTGGACAAGGCACGTCTTGAAGATAGTGGTAAATTTTCCTGGGTGGGCTACGCCTACCAGACAGTTTCCGTGGGCAAGGCGCACCCTAACTGGGGTAAGTCCCGGGTTATTGCCGCTCAAAAGGCCATTATGGCCGCCGAAAACAACTTTGCCAAAGAGTTTGGCCAGAAAATTTCCTCGGAAAAAATCGCTGCATACTATAACGATGGCAACGAAAAAATCCCCGACTTTGACCCCACGGCAGAAGGCGAAAGCAGTCAGTGGAAACGTATCTACCACAAGCTTACCACCCTGGCCGAAAGAAAAATTGACCAAAGCCTGGCAGACCTCGGTCTTGATCCAAAAGAGCTTGAACTGATCCCCGAAGAACAGCGCTATCTCAAATTTCGTGATGCCTTCAAATCAACCATTAACAGATCGGCAATTGCGGAACTCAGTGGCCTTCTCACCTTCAAAACCTATGAGGGCTTTGACAATGATGGCCAGTATCAAGTCGGAGTGATGATGGTACTCTCACCCAGGATGAAGCAGCTCGCCTGGGATCTGGCCCGTAGCAAAGGAAACATTGCCCCAGTTGCCGGCAAAGCAGGTTCCCGACAACTGAACAAAATTGTTACCTCTGAGAATATCAGCCTCATCCCTGATTTTGGGGTAAAAAGGCTCTATGATCGCAATGGCTATCCGGTACTGGTCTCCTTTGGCCAATGGGCCATCTCAAGCACCGGCGGGAATGGCAAAAAAATATCCCGCAAACGAGCCCACGCCTACAAACAGGCGGAGGCCCAAGCTGACCAGGCCCTGGCAGAATTTTTAAACTCCCGCATCAACTACTCGGATATGAATGAAAGCGGGGAGGAGAGCAAAAGCGAAGGGGTGGTCGATGAACAGAACTTCAAGAGCAATGTCGATATCACCTCCATCATCGATATTACCCGTGAAAATTCGGTCAAGAAGAGCAAGGTCAATATTGTTGGTATCCGCGAACTGCGACGCTGGAGTGCAGTACACCCTCAAAACAACAGTGCCAGAATTGTAGGTGTTATCCGCTACTGGAGCCCGGTTAACGAAAAGCAGATGCGGGCAATTCGTAAATGGAAACCAAGTCGTCCCATTGCAGAAAAAAGACAACCCGCTCCCGTCCCCCGCACAACCGGCGGCATACAACAGAGCCAGGAACGTATGAGTCTCGATGATTTCTAAGAGCCTGAGCGAAATTTTGGCCATCTTATTTTGTAACAGACCCTAAGGAGTTTATTATGCGCCTTTTACTAGCACTACTTCTAATGCTTTCCCTCTCTGTTTCAGCCCTTGCGGCCCAGAACATCAAAGAGGAAAGCCAGACAGTCACCGGTTATGGCAGCAACCCATCCGCTGCCATCGGTGATGCCCTGGTGCGGGCCGTAGGTCAGCTTAAGGGGGTAAAGATAGACTCCAAACGGATCTGTTCCCAGCTCTCCCAGGAAAATAGCTATGGGCAGGATGGTGAGTGGCAGGAAGAGTTCACCAGCAGTGAAAAGGTTCAGCAACTGCTCAAGACAAAAACAAAGGGGCAGCTGGCGGGCTATCAGGTCATTGATGTCCAAGAGGGAGAGAACGGCTACGAGGCAAGGGTCGAGGTCAAGTACCATCGTTTCAGCGAACAGGGCTACTCTGCAGATAACCGCAGAAAGCTTGCCGTAGTCCCATTCGCCACGGGGAAATCACGTTTTATGCTCCTCGGTGACGCCACCCCGGCCGCCAAGGTGGAGGAAGAGTTTCGCAATCGGCTCATTGACCTCTTTACCCAGTCACGACGCCTGAGTATCCTTGATCGCCAGTACGGTGAAGCCTTTGAGACAGAAAAAGACCTCTGGCTGAGCGACGACGCAGCCAGCGGTGAAACGGCACGCCTAGGCAATGTCCGGGGAGTGGATTACCTGGTGGTCGGCACCATCCGCTCCATATGGAGCAAAAGGTATGTGGAAAAAATTCAACTGACCGGCGAGACCATCTCTACCTATGCGGGCAAGGCCCAGGTGGACTACAAGATCATCCAGGCGGCAACACGCCAGGTAAAGTGGTCTGACACCATCACGGTTAAATTCAGTGACCGCAATATCAGGAGAATGCTCTCCCGTTTTGGTTCAAGCCAGGCTGGAATGACCAATGCCATGGCCGAACGGGTTGCACAGGAGGCACTTGCCAACATCTACCCCATGCGGGTAGTTGGGGTAAAGGGCAAGACCGTCATTATCAATCAGGGAGGCAAGAGCCTGAAAAAGGGTGATAAGCTCCATGTCTACTTCGTAGGCGAGGAGATGATTGATCCCTATACCAAGGAGTCCCTTGGTCAGCTGGAAGAAAAAATTGCTACAGTGCAGGTGATTCGCCCCACCGCCAAGGTGACCTATACCAGGGTTATCGCAGGCGATGCGGAACTGATCGAAGCAGGTGCCATTATCCGTCGTAAATAAGAGAAGGGGGTTTTAGAGATCATCTCTAAAGCCCCCTCCAGCTGTTACTGCTATTCAATTCCCAAGCTACCCTTTTTTGTGCTTAGCCCGCATGATCTTAAGGATAGTCTTATCGGTTGCCACCATCCCGTAGTTGCTCAAGTCGCCAATATTCTGCACGGTCTGTCTGGTCGAATCGCCAATAATTCCATCGGTATCCTTAACGCTCACCCCCTGCAGAGAAAAAAGGGCCGCCTGCACAGCCGCACCCGCTGCCGTATTCAATTTTATGGCACAACCGGCCTTTGCCCCGTCACAGATAACACCGGCAAGATCCTCAAGGATATTCTTTATCGCCCCCTCCACCTGCTGAAGATCACCGCCGACAAGGTAGGTGATACCAGCCGTAGCTCCGGCCCCGGCTGCAACCGAACAGCCACATACCGCCGACAGCCTGCCCGTGTGAGCCTTGATATAGGCGGTGATAATATGACTGAGTCCAATGGCCCGCAGCACCGACTCCCGATCGGTTTCAATAAAATCTTTAATGGCCCAGATGGGAAGAATGGCCGTAAGGCCATGATTGCCGCTACCACCGGAACTCATAGCCGGCAGGTTGACCCCGTCCATCCTGGCATCGGCTGCCGCCGAGGTAAGCATACGGGCACTGGTAGTCATATCCTTTACCAACAGCTTCTGCTTGAGCAGACGATCAATGTCCTTACCAATACCAAGACCGCTGCCATGCTTCAAACCATACTCAGCAAGACGGAGATTATGCTGCACCCCCTCCTCTAAAAAATCCAGATCAGCCTCATCAAGCTCATTGGTGAGATCAAGGATATCTTCCAGGGTAAGACTTCGTAGCCACTCTTCAAGTTCAGCAAGCTTATTACCCGTGGACATTGCCTCGGTGGCCACCAAACGGGGATCTGCCACCTCTTCACCGTCAAGCATGAGACTGACAATATTGGTATGGACATCGGTGATAAGGGATTCTGCCACATGACCGCCACCGCTGATAGTGGTCTTTACATAGAGTCCGGACTCCTCACGCAGGTCAACCTTAACCCGACCCTCGGCCAAAAAGGCCGAGGCCCGGGCAACCATCTCAGGGCTCAAACTAGACAGAACCTCAAGTTTTCCATAGGCATCACCCCCAAAGGCACCCAGGGCACTGGCCGTATCAAGTCCCGTCAAACCACCACTGCCAGGAATCACCACGGCAAGTCCATTCTTATAGATATTAGGATCGATAATAAGATGAATATGGTCAAACTTCAGGCCCGGCAGGAGGGTCGCAGCTGCTGCAGCACCAAGGGCAATGGCAACAGGCTCGGTACAGCCCAGGGCCAGACAAACTTCCATCTCAAGAATATTTTTTACGCTAAATTTCATCTTTCTCCGATGTCCAATGTTAAGAATAATAGGGCAGAGCACCACAGCTGATGATCATAAACAAGAAAATGAGGCGAAAATTATTCACGTACCATGACAGATAGCAAAGAGAGGGTCTCTCAAAATGTGCATTTGCACAAAACAGAAGCGATTCCCCTAAGTAGCCTGGGCAGCTTCTATATGAGATTGAATCAACATGGAAATTCCGGGTAGAAGGCCCAAGCCATGAGCATAGCTGTCAACGGCAAGTCCCACGTCCACAAGTCTTCTCTGCCATGAAGCCTCCTCACCAATCATATCACGCCTATAGTGCAAACCGGCCATAAGAAAAAACGGAATCATAAAGACATGGGAATAGCCCCCGGCAACAATCTCTGCCGGAATATGTGAGCTGTCGGGCGATTTTTCCACCACACCGACAAAGATATTAGCCCCATACTCCCGCCGCAGCATGGCCTCTAGGGCAGGGTAGGAGGTCCAGCTCGGATGATCCGTGCCATGCCCCACAATCAAAATGGCACTCTCTGAATGGGACAGAATCAGATCCTTAAGGAGATAGGCCATTATCTGGTAATCCTTAAAGGAGGAGAGGAGGGGGAGACCAAGTCGACAGGCCATATCGGCCCGACCGGCCTCTCGACCAATCTTATGAAACTCATGGCCCGGAAAGAGGTGCAGGGACTGAACAACTGCCTCCTTGTGCCCCGCGGCTTCGAGCTCCGCAAGAATCCGGGAAACGGTCTTTACCCCGCTCCTCCCCTCTCCCTGCAACTGTTTGGCCACCACCCTGCTTGAATAACTCCAGTAGAAGGTACAGTCCGGTAGCCTGGGTTGCAGACATTGCTCAATATGTCGATAGGTAGATACGGCTGGGCCTGTGCTGCCAAAGGCGGTAAGGATCACGGTTTTTTTCATAATTCACCATAGAAAGAAAGATCAGTTACAGAAGTTATGCCCTATACAGTATCATCTTTGCATCGCAAAAAAAGCTACTTTGAGCAAAAAGAGTGGGAATATGATATACCTACTCTGCTCTTAACGGATAACAATAGACCTAAAATCTCCATACCATTTCGAGGATTACCAGTGAACAGAAAGATAGAAATTGCCGTCATTGGCTTAGGCTACGTAGGACTTCCCCTTGCCGTTGAATTTGGCAAAATATATCCTGTTATTGGTTTTGACCATAACCCCGTCCGCATATCCGAGCTCCAGGCAGGTAATGACATCACCATGGAGCTGACAGCAGAAGAGCTTGCTCTTGGCCAGCAGCTCTCCTTTTCAGCAGATGCACAGGACCTTGGCCGCTGTAATGTCTATATTATCACCGTACCAACTCCCATTGATAAAAACAAAAAACCCGATCTTGGCCCCCTGCTCAACGCCAGTCAGGAGGTGGGCAAGGTGCTGCAAGAGGGTGATGTGGTGATCTATGAATCAACGGTCTACCCAGGTGCCACCGAAGAGGACTGCGTTCCTGTTTTAGAGTCGGTTTCCGACCTCACCTTTAACAGAGACTTTTTCGTGGGCTATAGCCCTGAACGGGTTAATCCCGGAGATAAAAAACATAGGGTAACCACTATTCAAAAGGTCACCTCCGGCTCAACTAGCGAAACCGCCGACTTTGTTGATAGCCTCTACAAGAAGATCATCATCGCCGGCACCCATAGGGCCAGCAGTATAAAGGTGGCCGAGGCGGCAAAGGTCATCGAGAATACCCAGCGAGATGTCAACATCGCCCTGGTCAATGAACTTGCCCTGATCTTTAACCGCATGGAGATAGACACGGAAGAGGTGCTGGAGGCGGCCGGCACCAAGTGGAATTTCCTCCCCTTTCGTCCCGGCCTGGTGGGTGGACACTGCATCGGTGTTGATCCATACTATCTCACCCACAAGGCCCAGGAACTTGGTTACCACCCTGAAATTATCCTTGCCGGCAGGCGCATCAACGATGGGGTCGGCAGCTATGTGGCCGCAGAACTGGTCAAGGCAATGCTCAAGAAAAAGTGTCCCATGGGAAGCGCCCGGGTACTGATCATGGGCCTCTCCTTCAAGGAAAACTGCCCGGACATCCGTAACTCCAAGGTCATTGATATCATCAAAGAACTACAGAGCTTTGGCATAGAGGTAGATGCCTATGATCCCTGGGTGCAGAGATCTCAGGCCGAAAGAGCCTATGGCATCAGCCCCATTGAAGCACCCGCTCCCAAAAGCTACGACGGTATCGTCCTGGCCGTGGGTCATCGGGATTTTGCCCAAATGGGTGCCGAAGCCATCCACGCCCTCGGCAAAACACCCCATGTTCTCTATGATATTAAGTGCCTACTCCCCAGCGACCAGGTAGACCTACGCCTATAGGATTACCTATAGAAATTATCGAGCCCACTCTCATAAACAAGATCGCTTAGGGAAGTTGATAAACGGGCCGCACCTTCTTATCCAGATAATAGGGCATCATCTCCTGAGCAAGAGCTGCCAAGGTGGCCTGCCGATTAGCCGGAGCGGGATGGGTGGAGAGAAATTCCGCTGGCCTGGAACCGCCTTCCTTTGCCATTTTCTCCCATAGGCTCCCGGCTGCCCTTGGATCATAGCCAGCCAGGGCAGCAAATTTAATTCCCATAACATCTGCCTCATTTTCAGCAGCCCGGCTATTGGGCAGGGTCACGGCCAGACTAGCGGCAAGCACCGTCCCGCTCATAATAGCCCCCCGATTGTCACTATCCCTCGTAGCAATGGCCATCCCAAGGGTGCCAATGCTGGAGGCCATGGCAACGGACATTTTTTCTGCGGTATGGTTAGCCAGGGCATGGGAAATTTCATGGGCCATCACCTGAGCAAGCTCGTCATCAGTCAACTTCAGCTTATTAACAATCCCCGTATAGACTGCCATCTTCCCGCCCGCCATACACCAGGCATTAACAGTTTCATCTGCATCGATCACCTTCACATCCCACTGCCACTTTTTTGCCTCGGGATGGCTGATAATCGCCTGAGCAATAATACGACCCGTAATCAGGCGGACACGCCGACTCAGGGCAGGATCCGAATCCACCTTTCCATCCTTCTGCAAGGGCTGAATAGTCTGCACATATGCCTGCCGAGAGGAGGCCACAGCAGATTCAGGGGAGACCAGCATCAACTGCGAACGTCCGGTAGGGCTGGTTGCACAGGCACTCAGAGAGAAAAGCATAAAAAAGGTTATCAACCATCTGTTCATAAAAACTCCTTTAAAGATTTGCCCATCGCTGGGCCTGATAGGATTAACATCTCCAAAACAGGATACCCTACAATACCTTGAAACAAAAAAAATCCCCCTCATATCAAACAGCGACATGAGGGGGATATCTATTCCGAGCAGAGTTCGTGGAACCTACATCAACAAATTAGGCAACCACAGTACGATTTGCGGGCAGAAGGTGATCAACAGAATCACACCGATGGTAACCGCACAGAAGGGCAGGGCCTTCACGGAAATTTTCTCAATTGAGACATCGGCAATACCCGAGGCAATAAATATATTTTCCCCCAGAGGCGGTGTAGAGAAACCAACACCACAACAACAAACCAGAACAACACCAAAGTGAATTGGGTCAACCCCAAATGCTGTCATTACAGGAAGCAGTACAGGAGTTACCAAGAGGATGATGGCCAGGGTCTCCATGAACATACCAAAGAAAAGGAGAAGGATAAGAACAAATATCCAAACCAGATTTACATTGGTTGTCATGGTCAAAAGCCACTCTACGATCTGATTGGGAATACGGTACTGAATGAGCAAACGACCAAAGGCATAGGCGGTAAACATGATAACAAGAACACGACCGGTAATCCAAGAGGTGGTCTCGAGACATTTCTGCACAGACTTGAAGGTAAGTTCACGATAAATAAAGATACCGACAAAGAGCACATAGAAGATTGCTACGATAGCAGCCTCTGTAGGGGTAAAGATACCAGTATAGATACCACCGAGGATAACAACCGGGGCCATGATAGCCCAAAAGCCATCCTTAACAGATTTAATCAGCTCTTGAGCTGACCACGCCTCATCCCCTTCAGCAGGCTTCATCTTACGACACATCCAGAGATGCATTGCACAGAGGCCAAGACTGATGATCAAACCGGGAACAACACCACCAAGAAACATTCTGGTGATAGATTCCTGAGAGGCTACACCATAGATAACCATTGGAATACTTGGAGGAATAATAATACCTACACCACCCGCTGTAGCAGTAGCTGCCGCAGCATATCCCTTATCATAACCCTTATTGACCATGGCAGGAATCATCAACATGCCAACCGCTGCAGTTGTCGCAGGGCCGGAACCTGAAATTGCGCCAAAGAAGACACAGGCGAGGGCAGTAGAAACAGCAAGACCACCGGGAATGGGACCTACCATCTTTTCAGCCACGGTGACAAGTCTCTTGGAAACACCAGCCTTATCCATCAAGGCCCCGGCCAAAACAAAGGCGGGCAGAGCCATAATAGGAAAGGAGTTTACCGAGGTAAAGGCAATTTGAATGAGGGTTCCAAGATCCTGCCCCACGACCATAAATGACACCATGGCAGAAACGCCAAGCGCCACGGTAATGGGTGCTCCCAAAAGCAGTAATCCCGCAAAAGAGCAAAATAAAACAGCTGTTACAGACATACTCATTCCCCCTTTTAAGCTGACGCCGATGGCGATTTTTCTTTCTCGTCAGAGGCAGAATCATCATCATGGGCGAAGGTTTTTTTGCTTTCCTCTACTGCTGCCTTGTCCGGATCCATGATCTCTTTACCCAGGACAAATTTGATGTAGTCTACCTGAATGATACGTATACTCATCAAACCAAAGCTTAAAGGAAAAACTAAATAAACTACCCAGAGTTGCCAATCAAGGGCGGGGGTTGCATATGGAAATTCTCTCAAAAATTGAATCTCTTGACATCCCTTATAGATCAAAACAGCATTGAACCAAAGCCAAACGGCATCGCTCAAAAGAAAGCAGACAGTAGAAACCCACTTGGGAAAGAGATTAAACTGCAGGGTCACACGGTTATGGGCGCCAAGTCGCGCCGCGTAAGAGGCTCCAAAAAATACAAACCAAACAAAGGAGTAACGAGATACCTCTTCACTCCAAGAAAGGGGAATACCAATCTCGCGCATAATGATCTGGAGGAAGAGGACCAAAACAAAAAATGCCAGTAAAATCTGGCACATGTATGACTCAACCCCATCTAGAATGGCAAGAACAACTTTTTTCAACATACGAGAACCTCCTATAAACAACAATGCCGGTCCACAGAGGGACCGGCACCGTTTAAGGACAAAGACCTACTTCTTGCCAATAGCTTCCAAATACGCGTCAACACGATCTTTACCGCCAACGAATTCCAGCATCTTAGGCCATACATGTTCCTGTGCAAGCTTCTTCCAAACTGCCTCATCCTCAAGGGTATCAATCTGAGTACCACTGGCAATCAACTCTTTCTTAACCCGGGTAGACTCGGTGAGTTGGAAGGCCAAACAGAACTCTTGAGCATCTTTACCAGCCTTGGTCACGATATCTCTTTGCTCTGGAGTGAGGCCCTTCATTACACGCATACTTACGATCATTGGTTGAAGCTGATAGGTGTAATGTACTTCAGTTATATACTTCTGAACTTCATTAAACTTGAAAGCCTGGAAGGTGATATAACCATAACACTGACCATCTACAACACCCTGCTGAAGGGCGGTAAAGGTCTCAGGCCATGAGATAGGTACTGGATTTGCACCCCATGACTTATAGGTTTCAAGCAATACCGCACTTTGAGGTACGCGGAATTTGAGACCCTTTACGTCATTGATGTTTTTGATTGGACGAATGTCGTTGGACAACCAGCGATAATCAGTATAGGTGTAACCAAGTACTTGAAAACCACCCTCTTCCATTGCATATTTGTTGAGAATCTCAAACCCTTCGCCGGTGGTTCCGCGCACAACCTCATAAATGTTTTCGAAGAGGTATGGGAGGGTCAATATACCAAGCTTCTTAACAAAGGGTACGGTGTTAGCAATACCAACAACAGCAACATCGAGACTACCTGAACGTACATTCTGGATCATCTCTGTTTCACCACCCAACTGACCGGATGGGAAGATCTGTACTTCTATGTCTCCATCTGTACGCTGCTCAACTATCGTTTTGAAACGCTTGGCAATAGCTCCCATTTCAGAATCAATAGGATCGCCCATACCAACGCGAAGAATCTTGCTTGGAGCCGCCATGGCGGGGGCTGTCAAGGCAAAAAGCGCGCACATACAAAGAACTAAACTTTTTTTACTCAGCATAAAACTCTCCCTCTAAATTAAAAACTTTTCTGCTAAAGCAATGACGCACTCAGCAGCTAAAAAAAAAGCCCCTCTCAGTTTATACAGCCTACAACCGGATCAAAAAAATCAGATGAACCAGGGCGTAGGAAAAAAATTAGAAAAGGAAAAATGTGTAGGGTAAATATCGAAGACGGTCCAGAAGCAACGCAAAAAATGGTACGGACGAAAAGCAAAGAGCGAGAAGCACAGATGATTAGCAGACAGCAGAGTGAAAGATCTTTTCGCCAGCTTTGCCGATAGCGATATAAATCCCACCTGGGACTGTATCGACTCGGCGCCTGACTATTATGGCGAAGGTCACTGCTTGTAAAACCAGACAACTCTTGAATCATTTTCATTCCTTTTTCGTCTGAAAGATAGAGTCCTTCTCTGCTACTACTGAACAAATGTACGACTTACCTAAACACATACACAAATCGTGCCAGTTTGAGATAACAAAGCAAGTCCGAGCAGTTAACAATAATACCCCTTGCAAAAATAACCAAAGAGCCCAGTCATTAATGCTTTCCTGCATCGTTTCTAACATACCAATGACTATTAGTCGCAAAAACGGGTAGGTAAAACAATGCAATACTGAATCAAAAAAAAGCAGACAGGCCCTTACCTAACAATTATTCTCAGAACAAAAATATATCACAAAAAAAGCATATCCGCACAAAAATAATGCAAGAAGGAGACTTAGGTCAATACCACCACCTTTTTTTCCAAACAAATGAAGCCACATAGGACATAAGTTTTTTTTGCATTATTGTGAATAAGAAGAAAAAATCTCCATCGGCATCTCAGCATAAATATACTATGCTTAAAATGAGCAAAAACAGAACTCTCACCCTCGACCAACAGACAAGCCTCAGACAAGGAAATACCATGGCCAATATATCACCTATCGCAACATTCCTAGGTGGCTTCGCAAGCCACAGGGCAAGCTGCCAGTGGGCATCCTTTGATGCCTCCGGCGGCATAAGTAGCGGTCCATACCGTTACGGCAACGTCAGCCTTAAGGTGGGCGACGCCCCCTTCAACGTAGAATGGAACCGGGAAAGGATACAGGAAAGCCTGGAGGCCCACTGCCTCCTCTCGGCCGGGCAGGTACACGGAGAAAAGATTTACAGCCTAACTAAGCCTATCAAAACGAGCCTGGAGGTTGAAGGCTACGACAGCCTTATCACCAATCAGACAGGAGTTGCCCTGATGATTCAGCAGGCTGACTGCCAGGCCATACTCCTCTTTGATCCGGAGCAGGCTGTTATTGCCGCAGTCCACGTTGGCTGGCGTGGCAATGTCAGCAACTTAATCGGCAAAACAATAGAGGAGATGACAAAGACCTTCCACTCTGCAAGCAGAGACATCCAGGCATTTATCAGTCCCTCCCTGGGACCATGCTGTGCTGAATTCAGCAACTACAGAGACGAGTTTCCTACCGAATTCCAGGAGTTCATGGCCCAGGAGTCCCATTTTAATCTCTGGAAAATCTCAGAGAAACAACTTACCGATGCGGGCCTGCAGAGAAAAAATATTAGCCTTGCGGAAATATGTACCTCTTGCCATGATAACTACTTTTCATATCGACGTGCCTGCCGCACAGGAGATGGCACAACGGGAAGAAACTGCTCTGCTATAGTGCTCGAGAGATAAAGAATGAAACTACTCCTTATTGAAGATGACCTAACCATCGCAGACCTTATCCAAAAGGGTTTAGAAGAGGCAGGCTTTGCCGTTGACTCCTGCCATAATGGCAGAGAGGGACTAAGCCACGCCCTCAAGGGTGCCTACTCTGCCGCAATTATAGACATCATGCTCCCGGAACGGGATGGACTGAGCATTATTGAAGAGATGAGGGCAGCCGGCAAGGAGACCCCAGTACTGATCCTCAGCGCCAAACAGTCCGTTGACGATAGAATCCAGGGGCTACAGAGGGGAGGCGATGACTATATGATCAAGCCCTTCTCCTTTGGCGAACTTCTTGTCCGGGTGCAGGCCCTGATCCGCCGGGACCAAAAACACTCTCCTCAGACAAGACTATCCATAGGACCACTGGAGATGGACCTTCTCCGCCAGCAAGTATGCCGCGATGGCGGCCAGATAGAGCTCCCCGCCAAGGAGTATGCCCTCCTTCTCTATATGGCAGAGAACGCAGGCACCGCCCTCTCCAAAACATCCATCCTGGAAAAGGTCTACGGCTACAACTTCGACCCCCAGACCAACGTAGTGGACGTACTTGTCTGTCGACTGCGGGCCAAGATAGACAAGGGGTTTGGCCAACAGCTGATTCAAACTATCCGGGGTGTGGGCTATGTTCTTCGCAGCCACTAGAGAACTCCGCCGCAGCCCATGGGCAACCCTTCTGCCTCTTCTCTGCGGAGTGCTCTTCGTAGCCATTAACCTGACTAACACAGACTCCCGTCTACGCCAGGACGACAGACAGAGACTCAACCACCTCCTGCAAAACTATATAGAGGAGACGGCAATAGACCGGCTCCGAACAAAACCTTTGCAAATACTTATCCCCAACCTGGAACGACTGGGACCACTGGCCTTTATCCGCATCATCCACGGCAAAAAACAGCTCCTTATTGCCCACGAAAAGCATCTTCCCTTCCCCCTCAGCGACCTGAGCAATATCCACCACCGGGAAAATAGCATATGGAGAATAATCGCCAGCAAAAAAGGAGAGGTGGCCCTCAACACCATGACCCGGGAAATTGACGGAGAGCTCTCCCTGCAAGCCGGAATGATATCGAGCAACTATCCACTCTACCAAGGGCTGCGCCAAAATGCCCTGACCGGCCTCAGCCTCTATACCTTCCTCTGCCTCCTCTGCGGATATATTGTTCAGCGCAGCAGCCAGGCGGCCATCCTCAACACCTGCAAAAAAATTGGCACCGGAAACAGGGCAAAGGGTTTCAGCCCCCTGCCGGAAAGAGGGCACAGCGAAGCGATGAACCAACTGCACCGCAAAATCAACCAACTTGTGGAGCATAACAGCAGGCTTATGTCAGAATTGCAGGGCTCGCTGGACAATGTTGCCCACGACCTACGCACCCCCATTGCCCGCCTGCGCTCAACGGCTGAATATGGCCTGCAGGGAGGCAATGACCTACCCCGTCTTCAGGATGCCCTGGCAAATTGCCTTGAGGAATCTGAGCAAATATCTGCTATATTACGTATCATGATGAGCGTGGCCGAGGCAGAATCTGGTACCATGCGCCTTGAACCATGTAAAACCGACCTGGAACAGGGATTGCTTGAGGCCATAGACCTCTACGCCTACAGTGCGGAAGAAAAACAGATAGAGGTGCGGCAGAGTCTAAACAAAATGGTCTACGCCGAGGTTGACCCCATACGCATACGCCAGGTATGGGCAAATCTGCTTGATAATGCCCTCAAGTACGGTAAAGTCGGAGGGCAGGTCAACATCGAGCTCTGGCAGGATGAGGATTACGCCTTCATCTCCTTCCGGGATAACGGCATGGGCATCTCCCAGACAGAGAGAGACCGCATTTGGGAGCGCCTCTACCGAGGCGACCGAAGCCGAACCGAAAAAGGGCTGGGGCTGGGACTCAACTACGTTAAGGCGGTAACAGAGGCCCACGGCGGCCAGATAGAGGTGCAGAGCGAACTGCACAGGGGAAGCTGCTTTACCGTGAAGTTGCCAAAAAATATATAAACAGAAGACCATATCAATAAAATGAAAAATATAATCAACATAGGTAGCCGGAAATCCAAACTTGCCATGTGGCAGACCAACACCATCGCCGGACAGCTCGAAGCGGCCGGCATGGAGACCAGAATCAACAGCATGGAGACTAAGGGGGACAAGATCCTCGACAGATCCATTGTCAAGATCGGCTCCAAGGGCGTCTTCACTGAAGAGCTGGAGGTACAGTTGGCAACAGGGATCACCGATATTGCCGTCCACTCCGCCAAGGATATGCAGTCTCAACTCCCCGAGGATTTTGAGCTCATCGCCTTCAGCCAACGAGAAAAGGTCAACGACGTGTTGGTCAGCGACGACAAAGAGATCGATCTGGCCGACCCGACAAAAAAGATCCGGATCGGCACCTCCTCTGTCCGGCGGCGGGCCATGCTCAAGCAGTACTACCCCCATGTACAGGCAGTTGAAATGAGGGGTAACCTGCAGACCCGCATCGAAAAGATGAGAAATGGTGACTGCGACGCCCTGATGCTGGCCTATGCCGGGGTCAAGCGAATGGAAAATGACGATATGATCGTTATGGAATTTGACACCGCCCGTTTTACCCCGCCTGTGGGTCAGGGCTGCATTGCCATAGAGGCCGCCACCAACCTCGACCCGGCAAGACGAGAGGCAATTCGCACGGCCCTTAACGATGCGGACAGCGAGAGCTGCCTCCTGGCCGAGCGAGCCTACCTGAAAAAGCTTGAGGGCGGTTGCAGCATTCCCGCCTTCGGTCTCGCCTGCCTGGAGGGAGAAGAACTGGTTATGCGAGCAGGACTCTCAAGCCTTGACGGCACCAGAATTCTGGTAAAAGAGGTCAGGGCCAATCGCAGTGAAGCCGAAACACTGGGCAATAATCTGGGCGAGTATATTCTCGAAAACGGCGGTCGTGAGATGTTGGCGGAGATTCGTCGCCAGCAAGCTGGAGAGTAGACAGAGCCACCTCTACACCTGTGTGGCAGGAGACTGCCGCACAACATTGGGAACGGGATCAGTATGCGTCTTGAATGTCATAACCTCTATTTTTCTTATCCGGGTACGGATATTACCATCCTGGAAAAGATGAGCTGCGCCTTTTCCCGGCCCGGCTTCCACTCCGTCTTCGGCCCATCGGGGGTGGGCAAGAGCTCCTTTGCCAAGCTGATTGCCAGGGCCAACAGTCCCACCCAAGAAGACTATCAGGGCAGCATCGTACTTGATGGCATCGAAAAGATTCTCTACTCATACAACCTCGAACGCCTCCCCGGTTGGGAAAGCACTGGCAAGCATCTGGAAAAGATCGTTGCTCCCGCTAAGCACGCCCTCAAAGAGAATCTCATCGACATTTTTGAAATCAGGCCCCTTCCTGGGGTCACGCTTCAACAAACTCTCCATGGGCCAACAGAACAGGGTCAACCTCATCCGCTACCTTCTCCAGGATTTCGACCTTCTTATCCTCGATGAGAGCCTGGCCAACGTTGACGAAAAACTGCGCCAAACAATCATCGTCCATATCAAGGAAATTTTTCCTGAAAAGATGTTTCTCTATATATCTCATAACCTGATGGAGGTCTCCTCTTTCTGCGATGAAATCATGGTCTTTGGGGCCAACAATGAAAAAAAACATTACCGGGTAATCGAAGGCCAGAACTGCCAGCTGAATAGAGAAGTAGACAAAAGAAAACGAGATGTTACAATGCTAGAAGTAATGAACTCCTTCTAAGTATTTCAGAACTATATCTCGGAGAATAAGATGCTTTTTCGAAGAATATATCAGTTTCTTATCGTCTACCTCACCGGGGTAAGCACCCTGCTGCTCATCAAGCATAGCCTGCAGCTCTCCAACTACGTCATCCCCAACATTCCACTTATCCTGGAGACCGCCCAGACTAACGCAGGCCCCTATTTCCTCGATGTACTCAATACCCTGGGCATAGCCGTGCTCGGGCAGATAATCTCCATCGCTCTGGCCTTTAGCGTCGGCATTGCCGGCAGAAGATCTTCCTGGATGGGTTCTTTTATCAAGATGGCTGCCTACAATATCCAGGCATATCCCATTGTCGCTCTGGCCCCGATCATCTTTATCCTTCTGGGCGACGGCTTTATCCCCCGACTTCTTATCGCCTCCATGATCTGCTACTTCCCCCTCCTCCTCTCCGTCCTGGGCATAATGTCCACCCCAATTAAGGATATCGAACACTTCTACCGGGTCACCGGCAGAATGCGCTGGCAACTTGAGGTAAAGATCCGGGCCTTTGAAAACCTGAATAAACTGACCACCGTCATTTCCGGCAGTGCCACCCTGGCCATGGCAGGGGCCATTGTGGCCGAATTTATTGCCGCCAATGCCGGCATTGGCTATTCAATCCGTATAGCCCTCTACCAGAGCGATCTGGCCAAGATACTTATTGCCCTCTTTATGATCGGCATCGTCATATCCGTCTACCAGGGCTTTTTGGAATCTTGCAGTGAAAAAGCCAAGATACACTGGGGAATAGCGGGAGACTAAGTCTGAGTAGCATACCCTCAACCTTAAAGGAATCTGCATGAAAACAATATTCGCCCTCATCCTCGGTTGCTGCCTCCTCACCTTCTCCACCAGCAGCGCCTGCGCCCAGGAGGAGACCCTGCACTACCGACTCAAATGGCTCTTTAACTCAAGTGTTGCCGGCGATATCTACGCAGAGAGCGGGGGATATTTTGCCAAGGAGGGACTAAAGGTCAAGGTCAAGGAGGGAAGTCCAGAGAAAAACGCCATCAAGGAGTTAGAACTGGGACAGGCAGATTTTGGGGTGGCCTCAGCCGATCAGGTTATCAGGGCTCTGGAAAAGGGAGCCAAGGTGGTGGTCCTTGCCCAGATATTTCAGATAAACCCCATGCAGTGGATCTACCGGGTCGAGCAGGCACCGATAGAGAAGGCCACAGATCTGAAGGGACGGAGCATTGGCTACACCTATGGTGGTAATGACGAGACGATCATGAAGACCCTCCTGGCCCGGGCCGGCATCAGCCAGGTGAAAATCACCGGGGCCCGTTTTGACTTCACCCCATTTCTCACCGGCAAGGTCGATCTCTGGCCCGTATACCGCAACTCCCAGGGCGTTATCCTTAAGGAGAAGCTGGGAAAAGAGGGGGAGAAGGTACTCTTCTTCAACCCGGCAGACTTCGGGGTCAACTTTGTGGCCAACTCGGTGGTCACCTCGGAAAAAATGGTCAAAGAACATCCAGAAACCGTAAGGAAATTTCGCCGGGCCCTGCTCAAGGGCTGGAAAGCGGCCATGAACCCGGAAAATGAGGTGAAGGTCCTTGAGGCCATTGCCCTCAGAGACAGGGACAACAGTAGGGAGATCCGCAGGCGTCAACTTCAGGCAACCAGACTTTTGGTCGTCCCTAAGAACCTTGAAGAGATGGGACAGATAAACCGTAAGGCCTGGCAACAGACCGAGGAGATCATGCTTGAGGAGAAACAGATCAAAAGAGCTGTGCATGTGGAGAGGGTCCTGTGGGAGGAAAAGTAAGATACGAAAAAAACGTTAACCACAGAGACCACAGAGGACACAGAGATTTTTTTGGTAAAGAGCAAAGTGCAAAAGACTAGATGCTAGATGCGAGAAAAAGCGTTAACCACTGCTACCGAGAGCACAGAGTTTTTGTATGAAATAAAATGAGTTGCTCAGCAACGTTGAGCGGTTTAAATATTCTCCCCTCTGTGTCCTGCAAGCAGTGGTTAATTTTCAAAGCCCCTCAATAAATTTGCCCTGCTCCAGAGGACAGAAATTACTCTCCTGCTGCTCCGCCATTAGCCCTTGCCATGGGGCAGGGCCGGTGCTATTATCGCCTAGTTAGCTAAAAAGATCCGAGAGGATTAAAGATTTTTCTTTAGGTGAGAAGATATGTTGTCCCTGTTTTTTAAATGCTCCATTGGTGCATTTGCCGTTTTAACGATCGCCCTGCTCTCCAGATCAAAGAGCTTTTTTATCGCCGGCCTCGTCCCCCTCTTTCCCACCTTCGCCCTTATTGCCCACTATATTGTCGGCTCCGAACGCAGCCCCATGGAACTGAGAACAACGGCCCTCTTTGGTCTCTACTCGATAATGCCCTATGCCGCCTATCTCTTTGCCGTCTACTACTTCAGCATCAGATTTAATTTGGTTACCAACCTGCTTCTCTCCACGGCTATTTGGATCATCTTTGCCGCTGTTCTGTTGGTCACTTGGGTTAAGTTGCATCCGGCGGTTTAGAACAAAAATAAGATACTAGCAGTGAAGCGAAGCGGAATGGCGGATGCGAGATGTTAGATGCTAGATGCGAGAAAAAGCCGTGAGATGGCCAGACGGGTTAGTTTTTTCCACATACTACACTATCAAGACTGCAAAAGAGGAAATTAGATGGGGAAATCATCTAGAACAGGTTCACTTCACATCTGTTGCCCTGCCCTATTTTAACACGTCCCTGCCCCTGCTTCAGCATCAATATGCACACCCACGCCACCTCCTCACCAACCGACACACACCCCTGCCTCCACCCCCTCACCAAGGTGGAGAGGCGTTCTGCCGCATTAATCTAGCACATTGCTACAGTCAAAACGCTGATCTTGTTTTGACGTGGGAATAGTGATAGCCTCTAACTGTTTCAATGAATTGAAGAAATCACCCACCTATTAACAGTGTTAAGAGAGAAACAGGACAATGAAACTATCAGCAGAGGCCCGTAAAAGAGCAATTACGTTTATCAACAGAGAAGGGCGCCCTTTGGAGAGGGCGATTTGCGAGCACCTCTTTGCCGGTGGAGCCAGGGATCGAGTTCTGCAGGAGCTGGTCAAATTCCAGAACCCGGACGGTGGTTTTGGCAATGGACTGGAACCGGATCTGAGATCAGCCGAAAGCTCTGTACTCTGCACCTCTGTTGCTTTGGAAATCCTTGCTGACCTGAATATCGGCTGTGATGAACCAATGCTTAAAGGGGCAATCTCATTCCTGATGAACACCTACGACGAGGAGAGGCATGTCTGGAGAATCATCCCCCAAACTGCCGAGTCAAGCCCCCACGCCCCTTGGTGGAACAGAACCGGACTTGAGAAGACCTTTGGAAACTTCCTCACAAACCCAAGGGCAAGGATCTGCGGATATCTCTTTCATTATCGGCAGTTGACCCCGGAAAAATTTCGCACTGAGCTACTTGCCCGTGTCCTTGAGCATATGGAAGGTGAAGAGGACAAAATTCCCGGTGATTCACTCCTCTGCTATATCTCTCTTTCCCAGTGCGACAATCTGCCAACGGACTCCTCCGCCCGCCTAAACCAGAAAATCATGCAGATGATCCCCGCTTCCGTTGAAACAGACAGCACCAAGTGGGAAGATTACTGTCTAAAACCGATCTGGACAATAACATCACCACATTCACCCTACCACCACCTCATTGCTGAAGCCATCGACAGGAACCTGGACTATGAGATCCAACATCAGGAGAAAGACGGCTCATGGAAACCATTCTGGAATTGGGCCGGGGCCTACCCAGAGGATTGGCTGATAGCCGAAAGGGAGTGGCGCGGAAAAATCACCTTGGACATGCTCAGAGTAATTGCCGCCTTCGGCAGAATCGAAAAATAGCAGCACAAACACAGTCCGCTCTTCCCGCTAATTACGTAGCCGCAATTTTTTTTTGTGCAGAATCAATGTATTACTAATTCTCTACCTGTGATTGGATTTCAGGAACTTTTTCCAAAGACAACGCTACACTGATGACTTGTATTTTTCTCAACAATACCAACCGAACTCCGTTGCAAGTCTTCGCCGATGGGAATGTTACACTTATTGCTTGAACTCGGCGCCACGTGGGTTCAGTGGCGACTACGTCAACCATGTTCAAAAAAAGCAGAGAGGATCATATGAAAAGAATGCTCATGTTATTTGTATTACTACCCGTCTGTAGCTGTACGGCAATAAATGTCAAACCGCTTGCCATTAATGCAAATGACAATATCGCCTGTATAAAAGAAAACCCAAAAGTCAAAGTGCCTCGTTTCCTTGATATTGTTGTTAATGGTTTCGAAGAACACGACTTCACAACCCGGGTATACCAAAACACTCCCAATAATAGTTGCGATCTCCTTGTCACGTATACAGCTACACGCAATTGGGATGTTTCACCATATATGACCGATGCAGAAATTTGGGTGAAAGATCGCTCCGGAAAACGCGTTGGTTACGGTCAATACCATTTAAAAGGAGGCGGTGGATTAGCCTTAAATAAATGGGCCAGTACAGAAAGCAAAATGGAACAAGTATTTACAGAACTGTTTGCAAAACACTGATTAATGGTAAAGCTCTACCCAACATGGTCATCCGAATGGGAAATGATTTTGCCCTAAATTAAAAAACAAAAACAAATTGTGGTGGGTCACGCAGGCTTGCGTCGCCGCCGGTTACCAAAATGGGCCACCACTGCCCCTCCCCTCACATTTGCCCCTTCTGACAGATAAGGGCTTACAGGCTCATTATCAGGTCAAAAATCAACCACTGCCACCGAGGACACGGAGTTTTTTTGGTAAAGAACAAAGGGCGAGATGCCAGCAGTGGAGCAGCAGCGAGTAGCAGTGAGTGACAACGAGTGGCGTCAGCAGCGTAGCGGCGAACGAGTGGCGAGCGGAATGGCGGATGCTAGATGCGAGAAAAAGCCGTGAGATGGCCAGACGGGTTAGTTTTTTCCACATACTATACTATCAAGACTGTAAAAGAGGAAATTAGATGGGAAAATCACCTTAAACAGACACCCCACTCACCCTGCTTGTCACCAAACACCCCGCTAACCGATTGCACCCTCACTAACCAATTGCACTCTCCCCCTCGCCAAGGGGGAGAGGCGTTCTGCCGCATTAATCTAGCACATTAAGACAGTCGCAATTCACTCCTTGCCATGGAGCATCCATGGTAGTATTATCTAAATGTTTCAAATAGTTATATTATTTTTACGGAGTTAGGGCCATATGACCTTTTTCTATTAATGCCGTTAGGCAATAATTTATAGCAACGAATTTCCACCCTTAAGATAGGTCAAAAAATAATTATTGAGCTTTTAACATTTGACTGCGACAGTCTAATTAACTGTCTTTATTAAATTCAAAATACAACTCCGACATCTTGATTCTCAATCATCTTATTTTTTGAGAGAATAGTTGCACATATCTGGCACCACATCTTGCATGTTTAAAATTTTGAAAAAAAGAAGGCATATAAATTATGACAGATACGAATCACGGTGCTAGAGGCCCTGCGTTGGGATATTATTACCAAGCAATTTATGCCTTAATTAAATTGTTTTCTTCAAAAAATGACAATGCATTTGTAAGCATTGAAACATTTGATGATGTGTATCATGATGATGGCGGCAAAAAAGAATTAATACAATTAAAACATTCTATAACTAAAAATACAAAAATTAGCATTAAAAGCAAGGAACTATGGAAAACGATAAAAGTTTGGTGTGATTTCCTTCTAACAAATGACCCAAAAGATGGGACTTTCACCCTAGCAACAGTGGCTTCATTGGATCCAGAGAGTTCTTTAAATTCTTTAACCACCGCCAATTCATCTCGACTTCAACTTGAAAATGATTTGTTATCAGAAGCCAGCAGAGTCAAAAAAGAAAGAGATGAAATAGAAGAAGAAAATAAAATAAGGTTATCCCAAAAACAAAAAGAAAAAACACTGCCTCACGAAAACCGCTATAAAGGATGTGAGGCTTTTATTAAATTAGCCCCAAAGAAAAGAAATGACCTAATAACAAATATCAATTTAGTTGTAGATTCTTTTACAATAGACAATGCAAAAGAAAAAGTTATTGAATATATTCGTTTCAACACCCAGCCCAACAACCATGAATCTCTTATTGAAAGTATAATAGCTTGGTGGGACAGAGAAGCAGTAAGATCTTTAACTCGGGAAAGGGATGAATGCATCCACTTTAGTGAATTGCAAGAATTTATAGCAAGAAAAAACTCTGAATTATACCATGATGGTTTTACGGATGATCTAGATGAAATGGATATACCTGAAGTGAAAAACCCAAATAAAATACAATCACAACAACTAGAAATTATAAAAGCCACTAAAACTCAGAAAAGAAGATCCTACGACACAGAAATCAAAGCTAGAATTCAAAGAAAGAAGTGGATGGATGACAATTTACCGGCATCTTCAAAACTAACTAATTACGACAATTTGCTAACAAAAGAATGGTCTTATCAATTTGAAGAAATGAATGACAATGCTACAAACTACGACGAAAAAGAAAAGGAAGAAAAAGGAAGAAAACTATTAGATTGGTCTCACCAAGTAGCACATGTTCAAGTAAAGCCAATCTCAAAAAATTATTCGAATCCAGATTTAGTTCGTGGCAGTTATCAAATGTTGTCTACCACCAAGAAAGTTGGATGGCACTGTGACTATAATTTTCTAATCAAATCACCAAAAAAATAAATATGACTATAAACATTGATATATTAGCTGAAACCAATCCCGCTTTTAGCTCATTGGTGATATTAAGCTTCATCAAAGGATATTGCGAAGAAGCTGATGAATCAGCGCCATATCCAATTTTATTATTACCACTTCCAATAATTCTTTCTGGTGATTTAAATCACACTTTTAACAACACTAGCAAGAGAACAGGATTTTACAGATGGTTATCAAATAATCCAACTGTAAAGTTTAACCTTACTAAACGAATTGAAGGGTCGCTAGAATTCATTACACCTGCTATAGAATATGGCTTTTTTAAAGGTATCTTTATTTTATCCGATACTGGCAACATCTTACCAAATCTAGAAAACATCGGTAATTACTCTAAAGAAAACGGCATTGCTATTTACTTTAAAAATGCCGAACGACTGGGAGGATGGCTTGGCGCAATCAAATCCGAAAGGACAATTTACAATCATTAGGAATAAAATTATGAGTCGATGGAATATCAGTAATGTTATCTATTATAGCAAACACAACTCAAAAAGAATACTAGAATTCAAGCCAAATAATGTAACCATTATAACTGGAGCATCAAACACAGGCAAGTCAGCAATAATAAACTCAATTGATTATTGCTTGGGTTCATCAAAATGCAATGTTGCTTCTTTTATTTTGGAGCGCACAACCCATATTGCAACGAAATGGACTAATGGTTCGCTTGACTTTTTTGTAGCAAGAGAAATAGGAAAAGAAGGTAGTGTTTCGAATAAAATGTATATTGAATATGGATCATCTGTAAATATCCCAGAAACACCATTAAATTTTGCAGGGAAAGGAACAAAGGATGAAGTTAGGCTAATTATTGAATCTTTATTTGGAATTTCAGGAGTAAATGATTCAATATTGAAAATCAATAAAAACAGAATTACTCTTAGACAAATAGTTCCTTTTTTATTTCTGGACAAAAGTGTTATAGATAGTGATAAAATTATTTTCCATGGGCTGGATGACACCCGAAAGGCAAAATATATTATAGATTCATTGCCATATTTTTTAGGCGCACTTGATAAAGAAGAGCTAGATGCCATAAGAAAACTAAAAGGATTAGAAAAGGGCGTTGAAAATGAGGATAAAAATGAGAAAAAACATGATTCCCTCCAGCAAGACTTCATTGAGAGTGCAAAATCTCTATTATTGGAAGCTGTACAGGGTGGCATAATTGAAAACCATAGTTTCCCGAACAACAAAAACAAATTACTTGAGGAATTGAACAATATACTCCATTGGAAACCTGTAAACATCTTGATAGAAAATCAAGACGTTTTAGATGACTTGGAGCAGAGAAAAGAAATCCTTTTAATCGAAGTAAATAAATTAAAAAGAAAACTTAAAGCTGCAAAATTTGACGAAAATAACAAGAAAGAATTCCACAACATATTGTCAAGTCAAACTTCAAAATTAAATATTGGCAAATATTTTGGTGATGACGAACATCGGTGCCCAGTCTGCTCTTCAAAACTAGCATCTTCTTCCCATATTGCAACCCAAATAAAACTATCTTTCGATAAATTAAAAAAAGAAAGCTTAGCACTAAAGAATCACCGCCCTAGGTTGGATAAATTTATTCTTGAAATTGAAGACAATACCAACAGAGCCAAAAATGAACTCGCAATAATCAATAACAATATTTCTAATTTAATCCAGAAATCAAAAGAAGCAGAAAAGCAAAAAGATAAAAACAATAATGGAGATCGTATAATAGGGCGAATATCATATTTCCTGGAAAATCAAAATGATTCCAAGAGTTTTAATCCAGAGAAAAAACTTCAATACCTAAATGAAATCGAAGAAATTAACGAAAGATATGGAAATAGCCAAAGAAAAGAAAAAGTACAAATTGCAGAGCGAGTTATTTCCACAATCGCAACAAAAAATTTAATAGATTTACCCAAGGGGGTACCCTGCATAAATAGTACTATCAATTTTTTCTCTAAAGAACCAAAGATCATATTGTCTGACAATAATTCTAATATTGATTATCAATTTGCAAATATTGGCTCGGATGAAAATTATTTAAGCATACACCTATCTTTTGCATTTGCAATGCAAGAATTTTTTAAAAGTAACAGTAGCCCCGTCCCAGGAGTTTTGATCTTAGATCAAGTTAGTAGGCCATATTACTCAAATGACAATGATTCAGATGAGCTTGAGATTGATAATGAAAATGATGACAAGAAGGCGCTTGTAAAACATTTTGATTTTATATTTGATCAAGTAAAAAAACAAAAGGACTTGCAGGTCATTATTTTGGAACATGCTTACTTAAGTAATAGTAAAAAATACACAGATTCCACCAAATATAGATGGCCTAAAAAAAGTTCTGAAAAGCTTATTCCTTCTCACTGGCCAACAGAATAAAAGCCCAAAACTTTGATAGCAGAACATGCTTCTGTTTTATTGCAAGTGCTACGATCCTAAAAGAAACAGGTCCACTTAAACATAAATTTCAAGAGGTGAATAAATGGATAACGAAATTACTATTCAGTATAATGGCAAGTTCTATTCAGCAGAATATCTTGTAACAGAGGACATCCTGACGGTCTATTTGCCCGATGGTGGGATCGCAGAGTCTGAGTTAAAAGGGCTTAAAGCAGAGTCAGCCGCAGGTGTACATATAAAATCATATATAAGACTAAACAGCTAACAGGTTGCTGTACGCAGCTAGGGCTACAGCTATTCAGATGGGCCTTCGCCCAAGCCTCCATCCGCCACCACGGTGCGGGGATGCCTCTTCTGACAGCTGAAAACTGAGGCTTATAGCTTTTTTCTCCCTGACAGCTTACAGCTGAAGACTTACAGCTATTCCCCACCATTGATGGGCACACTCCGCTAATCGCTCCACTTCACCATCCTGCCAAGACCGTCGCACCCCCGCCTCCAACCACTCGACAAGAAGAGCATTTCTACCTGCTCATTGCACAAAAACAGCTTCGATTTCTGCAAGGCTATTACCAACGAAAAAGGAGTGTTTTTAACTCCTCCCTTCGGCGAGGGGAGGTTGGGTGGGGAGCGACAAATTCTTCTACCAAACCAGCTATTTTGACCTTTCCTCTGCCCTTTTTTTCTGCCGACAGACAACTACATGCACCGCATTGATGGGCACACTCCGCTAATCGCTCCATTTTGCCCATCCTACATCCTACTTCATGGGCAGGGCGTGCAGATGCCCTTTCTTTTTCTGACAGCTGACAGCTGACAGCTTATGGCTTTTTTCCTCTGATAGCTGAAGGCTCACAGCTTTTTCCATCCTACTTCATGGGCGGGGTGTGCAGGTGCAGGCGTGGTGCGGGCATAAAAAAAGGGGTCTCCTTGGCGAGAGACCCCTTTAAAAAACTGTTATTTGCCCTGCAAAGGCCTATAGGGCCATTTTCATGGCCGTGGCAGGGGCTAGGGAAGGGTCTTTGATAAAGGCGTTGGAGGAGGCTATAGCCTGCTTCATTTGCTTTATGAGGGTGTTGATGTCGGCTTTCAGGCTGCGGAACTCGCCACGGAGGGAGCCGATGGCCTGGGCATTGAGATTATGCTTGAGGAAGAGGACATTATCCCGGAAGGTCTTGAGGACAGGGTCCATGCTGGCCTCGGCCCGGTGCATGCTCCTGATCATCGTCTGATACTTGGCCTTGGTGAGTCGTAACTGTCCCTTGCTCTTGTTGCGCAGGCTGGCGCTCTGGTAGAGGGCAAGCTCAGCCTCCCACTCAGCAAAGAGGGCGTCGGCCACCAACTCCACCCGATCTATGCGGTTGGAGACCGTTTCAGCCGCATCGGAGATGCTCTCATACTCATCGTTCAGGGACTCATAGGCTCGCTTGAGGTCGGTATCCTCCAATCGCACCACGGAATCAAATTGCTGGAGGGCGGAGGTAAAATCTTCCTGGGCCTCTTCCTGAGATTCCTGAGCCGCCTTGACCCGATCAACCATAATATCCCGCTTATGATAGCCGACCTTCTCCATGGCCCCGTAGTAGGTGCTGGCACAGGAAGTGAGAGAGAAGAGCATTATTAGCAGAAGCCCTGTCATATATTTTTCCATCGATTACCCCTTAATCTATAAATAAACTCGCCATGGCGAACAAAGAACTGACTAGGAGTATCTTAGCAAAAAAGAAGGGGAAGGGCTAGAGGGAGAGAAATGGAGATGAAACAAAAAAAGCGACCAAGAAGAAATCTTCTTGGTCGCTTTATATATGGAGCGGGAGACGAGATTCGGACTCGCGACGTCAACCTTGGCAAGGTTGCACTCTACCACTGAGTTACTCCCGCATATATGCGCTCTGTGCCGATGTATATACCAGAGCCCGTCAACAGCGTCAAGTTTTTTCTGCCATGTTTTTTCTTTTAAAAGCAGCCCCTAACAGGGGCCAGCACCCTTAAATGATGCTATTTTTTTGTTTTTCCGTCCTTTCCGCCCCACGACGGATTTTATCCTCTGGCAAAAAAAATTATCGCAGCCAAAAAAAATCAGGAGCAGGGGCAACACAGCTAAGAATTATTATTGAAATTATTTAAGCCACTCCTGTAATATAGGGGAATACGCTATCCCTATTCCCCCACAGACCAGTTCAGGAGAAGAGCATGAACTCTCGTATCGAGCGACTTCGACAAAAAAGTTTTTCCACCCAAGCAAGCATATCCATCGAACGCGCCCTGCTCGAAACAGAGTTCTATAAGGAGAACAGCGGTAAATACCCCCTGCCCATCCTCCGCGCCCTCTGCTTTCAACATCTCTGCCAACATAAGACACTCTATATTGGCGACGATGAGCTGATTGTAGGTGAACGCGGGCCCTCGCCCAAGGCCGTACCCACATTCCCCGAGCTCACCTGCCACAGCGCAGAGGATCTGCATATCCTCAACGATCGCCCCATGACCAACTACCGACTCAGCGATGAGGATATTAACAGGTATGAGGAGGAGGTCATTCCCTACTGGCAGGGGCGGAGCATGCGGGATCGTATCTTTAAAAATGCGCCTGAAGAGTGGCGACAAGCCTATCAGGCAGGTCTCTTTACAGAGTTTATGGAACAGCGTGCCCCGGGCCATACCGCCCTCGATGGCACCATCTACCGAGAGGGGATGCTCGACTTTAAGGCCCGCATTGCCGGACGGATAGCAAGACTGGACTTCCTGACCGACCCCAGGGCTGCCGATCAGCGCGAAGAGCTACAGGCCATGGATATCTCCTGTAATGCGGCCATCATCTTTGCCAAAAGACATGCCGAACTGGCTGAGAGAATGGCAGATAAGGAGGAAGGTGAGCGCCGCCAGGAGTTACTGGAGATTGCCAGGATCTGTCGCTGGGTACCTGCTCATGCTCCTCGCACTATGCACGAGGCTATTCAAATGTACTGGTTTGTCCATCTGGGTACCATCACCGAACTCAATGGTTGGGATGCCATGACTCCGGGCCATCTTGATCATCACCTCCATCCCTTTTATGAAAATGATTTGGCTAGCGGCATCCTTAACCGAGAGGGAGCCAAAGAACTTATGGCCTGCCTATGGATCAAGATCAATAATCACACTGCTCCTCCTAAGGTAGGGGTCACCGCTAAAGAGAGCGGCACCTATAATGATTTCACTCAGATTAACCTGGGAGGCCTGCAGAGAAATGGCCAGGATGGCAGCAATGAGATCAGCTATATTGCCCTGGAGGTATCCGATGAGCTCCATCTCCTTCAGCCACAACCCAGCATCCATTTAAGCCAACAGAGCCCGACCCGTCTTCTTGCCAGTGCCTGCGAGGTTGTACGAAAGGGTTATGGCTACCCTTCATTTTTTAATGCCGACGGAGTAGTTACTCAACTGGTCCGGGCTGGAAAGAGTCTGGAAGATGCTCGGGAGGGTGGCACCAGTGGTTGCATTGAAACCGGGGCCTTCGGTAAGGAGGCATATATTCTCACTGGCTATCTCAATGTCCCGAAGATACTAGAGATCACCCTCCATAACGGCATTGATCCACTCAGCGGTATTCGGGTGGGACTAGAGACTGGCGAAGCCAGTTTTTTTCAAACGTTTTCTGCCCTCTATAAGGCCTTTGAACAACAGCTGAACCATATCATCCAACTGAAGGTGCGGATGAATAACTATATTGAGCGAATGTACGGCAAATACTCTCCTGCCCCCTTTCTCTCCGTGGTCATCCACGACTGTATTGAAAAGGGCCGTGACTACTACGATGCCGGCCCCCGCTACAACAGCAACTATATCCAGTGCTGCGGTATTGGTACCGTCACCGACAGCCTCTCGGCCCTGAAGACCCATGTTTTTGAGGGCGAGCTGAGTATGGAGAAAATGGTAAAAACCCTGGCCAGCAACTTCCAGGGTGAAGAGGAGTTAAGAGCAGATCTGCTCAATAATACACCATTTTATGGCAATAACGATGATCTGGCCGATGACATCATGCAGAGGGTTTACCACAGCCTCTTCCAAGGCATTGACGGACAGAAAAACACCAAGGGTGGAGAGTATCATCTCAATATGCTCTCCACCACCTGCCATGTCTACTTTGGCAAGATGCTAGGGGCAAGTGCCAACGGTCGACTGGCCGGACTGCCCACCTCGGATGGGACATCCCCCTCCCAGGGGGCCGACCTGCAGGGGCCAACGGCGGTAATCAAATCTCTGGGCAAGATGGACCAGTATAAGTCCGGAGGTACCCTTCTCAATCAACGTTTTCTGCCCGCGGCCCTGAAAGACGAGAGTGACCTGAAAAACCTCGGACACCTGATCCGCACCTACTTCTCCCTAGGCGGCCACCATATTCAGTTCAATGTGGTGGACTCTAAAACCCTGAAGAAGGCCCAGCAACATCCCGATCAGTATAAAAATCTCCTGGTTCGGGTGGCGGGCTACAGCGACTATTTTGTCGATCTGGATCGGGCTCATCAGGAAGAGATTATCAGTCGTACCGGCCACGGTGCCTAGGCCCCAAACAAAAAAATCCCCCTGAAGCCTTGCTTCAGGGGGATTTTTATCGTTGAGCTTAGGCTCGTCTACCTACGACTTAAGAGCCTCGGCAATGGCATCACAGACATAGTCTATATTGCTGGCAGTAAGACCAGCAAGATTAATCCGACCACCACCCACCACATAGATACTCTTCTCCTTACGAAGCCAGGCAACAATCTCATCGGAGAGACCACTAAAAGAGAACATACCAGACTGCTCGGTAATAAAGCTGAAATCCTGATCAACCCCGCGTGAACTCAAGCCCTCTACCAGAGCAACGCGCATGGCGATGATGCGCTCGCGCATATCCTGCAGCTCCTGCTGCCAGAGATCATAGAGTTCAGGGTCACTCAAAATAGTAGCTGCCACCAGGCCACCATGGGCTGGAGGATTAGAGTAGACAACCCGGATGGTCTTCTTCAGATGACTGAGGGCCACAGCCGCACTTGCTTGATTTGCAGCAACCACGGTAATTGCTCCGGTACGCTCATTATACATACCAAAGTTCTTGGAAAAAGAGCTGGCGACAAAAAAATCAATCCCCGCCTCGGCACAGAGCTCTATGGCACAGCGATCCTCGGAGGTGCCGACGCCAAAGCCCTGATAGGCAAAGTCAAGAAAGGGAATCCAGTTCCTCTCTTGAGCAATGGCTACAACCTGATGCCACTGCTCCAGTGTCAAATCAACACCGGTGGGATTATGACAGCAGGCATGAAGAAGGACAATATCACCCTCAGGTACTGCCCGCAGACTCATCAGCATGGCCTGAAAATCAACGCTACGGTGAGTCTCATCATAGTATGGATAGTGAGCAATCTCAAAACCTGTGCTGGAAAAGATACCCGTATGGTTGGCCCAGGTGGGAGTGCTTACCCATACCTTGGCCTCAGGGAAAAATGTCTTCAACAGCCCCGCCCCCATCCTCAGGGCACCTGTGCCACCGGGGGCATGGGCTGTGATCGCCCGTTTTGAGCTGATAACTTCACTCTCTTCACCAAAGAGCAGCTTCTGTACGTTTTCTGTATAGGCGGGGGCACCGGATATAGGCAGATAGACCTTGCTTTCCTCGGTTTCAATCAACCGAGCTTCAGCATTCTTCACACACTGTAAAATAGGGGTTGCTCCCTGTTCATCCTTATAAATGCCAACGCCAAGATTTACCTTTGCAGGATTGGGGTCATTACGAAAGGCCTCGGTAAGACCTAAAATAGAATCCGCTGGTGCTGCCTCAATATTCTGCCACATACTTAACTGTCTCCTTGATGACTAAAAATTTTGTGAGCCCCGTAAAATACTCCTAGTCTGGGGATGATGTCAAGAACAAGGATTTTTGTTTTTTACAGCACCACTAGCTCGCCATTTGCCAACAAGGATAAACTATTTACCACCCAAAAACAACGTGATCAGAAAATACTGACAACAGTTGAAGGTCGGTTTCTCACTGCAGAGACAGCCTACTGCCTGTTTAAACAGGCACAGTCGGCAATTTCACCCCTGCCACGAATGATTGATTGTCACAAGATCTTCTAGCTGTAGGAAAGCATTTCCAACATGATCTCTGCCGCACGGTCTGCGCCGGAGAGGCGCACCTCATGGCGGATGCCATCCTCCTCCTGCAGGGCGACAAGAAGCATAGTCTGTAACTCTTCAGCTGTAACCTCCTCCTCGGCAAAGACCTGAAAGCCATGGGCCACATTTTCCTGCAAGCTCTGCAGATGAATCTGCTGTTCCCGATCCCGCATGGCCCGCAGACAGACCAAGGCGGGAATACGCAGAGAGAGCAGGTCGACCAGACTATTATAGCCACCATAAATAACAGCTATGCGCGAGGCCGTCAGCGCCTGCAGATAGGCTCGGCCCGGTGGTTCGACCCTGCAGTGGTCAAGAGCGGCAAAGCCGGCATAGAGCCTTTTTGCCTCGGGAGAACCTTCCCCATCCATAAAGATCCGCCACGGGCCCCAGCCTCCGCCGACATTCTCCAGAGCAACAAGCAGGGCCTGAAGAAACTGCAGAGAGTGTTCACCCAGCCAGGGAATAGATATAACCCCGGCATAACTCTTCGCAACATCAGTCTGCTGCCCCTGCTCAAAAAAACGGCTTACATAACCACACTCCTGGGCCTCCTGCCCATAGGTATCCTTCAGGGTCTGCAGATGCCCTTCGCCTAAAACAGCCCGATCTCCATACCAGAGGAGAGATTTATAGTAGCGGGAGAAGATCCGGGCAGGGTAGTCGGACAGGGTCTGATTCACCCCTCCCACAACCCCACGCACCCCCAACAGCCAATGCGCCGCCTGTCCCGCCTCTGACTCCAGGGCCGGCAGAAGTTCACGATGTTTGCCCTGAGGGGCATGATCTACCAGTACAATTCGGGGGCGATAAACTTCCACCAGGCTCTGTAATTGTCTGGCCCGGAGAAGACCAAGAGCCTCATCGGTAAAACCACTCTCCCCCCTTATTCCCCGAGACTTTCCATCCACCACCATGGTCTTATAGGAGGGAAGCTTGCACCAATCCAGAGGAGCATCGGCAATCAACTCTCCACTCATGGCACAGCCAGAGACAAAGAGTACCTTAGCATCCGGTGCCAGGCGGCGTAGAGCGCTACCAATGGCAATACTCCGACTAGCATGGCCCAAACCTCGACCATCGTGGGCGTAAATTAAAATATCCAGTTGTGGCATAGGGGAAACCTTGAAAGATCAGTTTTTCTGCAAATATCTGCGTTATACAATTTCTAGCCCTGATATCGGAGTCTGCACTTAGCTATCAGGGATGTCTGTAGTAAAGGAATTTCATCTGGCTCGGGGTCGGGACTACACCTTATTGAAAATTCAAATTTTCTCATCATTCCCGCAAAATTATATCAATATCATAGACCGCTGAACTCAGACAGGGGGGGCATTTCTCGTTCTTTTAGCTCTTCCCCACCTAAAATTCTGGCATCCCCGGGGCCTAAGTTGTTACACTCTCCCTAGAACTGTAACCGATGATCCCATAATCAATACCACTATCCTATGAAAATTATCTACTACATGCCCTTTAAGGCCCTGGATCATCCTACTCCGTCGGGAGATCTTATCATCGGCAGGGGAATTTTTGCCCATCTCTCAAAAGAGCATCAGCTAGAGGTGGCCAGCAGCCTACGGCTTCGCTGGCTATATCGCAGGCCTGGACTATGCTGGGCATGCCTACTGGAAATATTACGTATCACTCGAAAATACCGAAAGGAGAGCCCCGATATCTGGCTGAGCTATCATAGCTACTATAAGGCTCCCGACATTCTCGGCGCCCTCTGTAGCAGACGTTTAGGGATTCCCTATCTGCTCTTTCAGGGCATCTACTCTACCAAAAGGCGAAAAAAACTCTCCACCCTGCCCGGCTTTCTTCTCAACCGCTATGTCCTCAGACAGGCTAACCTTGTAATCACCAACAAGAGGCGAGATTACAAGAACCTGCGCCGTCTTCTCCCGGAGGATCGCCTCCTCTATATTGCCCCCGGTATCTATCCCGAGGCCTTTTACCCGGATGCCACCGCCAGAACTGCACTGCGCCAGAGCTGGGGGGTGCCAAGAGAGGGAAAGGTGATTATCAGCGCAGCCATGTTCCGCCCCGATGTAAAGAGCGAGGGAATAAAGAGGGTGATCGCCTCCATGATTACCCTCAAAGCAGCTGGAAAAAAATTTCTTTTGGTCCTCATTGGTGACGGCCTCTGTCGTGAGGAGCTGGAGGCCTATGCCCGGCCACTGGAGGATCAGGTCATCTTTATGGGCAGGATCGAGCGAAACGAGATCTATCGTTACTTCTCAGCAGCCGACCTCTTTATCTTTCCCGGTATCCACGAGGCGTTGGGAATGGTCTACCTTGAAGCCCAATCCTGCGGTCTACCGGTTATTGCTTACGGTGACTGGGGTGCGGGGGAGGCGGTCATTGATGGTGAAACAGGCCTGCTCTCATCTGCTCAGGAACCGGAACAGATGACCAACAACATCACCTATCTTCTAGAGCATGACGATATTCGCAGGAAAATGGGAAAAAATGCTCAGGCGCATATCCGCTGCCATCATGACATTGAGAAAAACTATGCCATCCTCTCCGAGACCTTGGAGAAATATCGAAAAGCGAGTGCATCGTGACCCTTAACTATTCGCTACATTTTCAAACATAGCCTCGCCCGAAAATTTAAACACCTATTGCCTTCTCTTTCCATTTTTAGAGCTTCCTATGCTGAGTAAATAGGAGTGAGGAATATGAGAAAAACATTCACCACTGGCAGCCGAGAACACAGAGTAAATCCGAGATAAAAAGAGTTGCTTCGTAGAGACTACTACAGTTTCTTGTCTCTCTCTGGTTAACTGTTTTTCGCTTTTCGCCACTTCGCTGCTACTGATAGCTGATAGCTTATGGCTGTAGTTCTCTCGCCGTTCCGCTAGACCTTCACATGCCAAGGTTCATAGCGTACGCCAAGGACATTATCTTTACCATAACGATAATTCACATAACCACGCTTAATCAGCTCCCTGTAGACATAACTTTCGATAAACTTTTCAGTGAAATTATCAGATCCATAACCACGCTGACCAACATCAAAATCACCCGTTGCATGAAATGAGTAACCCGGAGGGGCAAGAGAACGGGAGGCAAGAGAAAAATTGCCACCAAAGAGATATGCCTTGTGCAGAAAGAGGTAGAACTGTTTGGCCAGATTACGTACTCCGGAGGTTAGAATTAGCTCTTTGCCAATATCCTCTTTAACCCTTCTGTACTTGGCAAGAGCTGCCCCCTTAAAGAGAAAATTACCATTGCCTGGAAGCCTATAAAGGAGACTGCGTGTTATCTTGCCATCTAAATGGCTCATCGGCTTTTCCCCTAAAAAACCATACTCTTTGGCATCACGAAAGAAGATCTCTTCAAGAAAATTTTTTTCTATGGAGGAAAAGGCACCGATCTCAGGTCTATATTTAGCAAAACGATAACTCTCATCGAGACCAAGCAGACAAAAATTTCCGTGACCAACATAGTTCTGTATTTTATAAAGACGACCAATGATACTGGCAAGTAGGGGATAGCGTTTAGGGCTGAGAATAATATCTCCCGGGTAGGCAAGATCAGGATTTTTAAATTTTATAAGATGATCCTTGGCATCTCTATCATCTGTCCACAACCTTTCAAACTCTTTTTCGGCAACGGATTTCTCAGATAAAACGGAGCAAGAGGTTAGGTAAGATTTTTTGGGATGTTCCACCCTGATACAGGGCACACTTGCCATTAAATCTATGGGATCTACAACGAGAGCTAGTGCAAGATATTTTAAACATTCCCTTCTGTTCACGAGCTACCCTATTTTCATTTATTTATAAGTTTAATTTTACAACTTTTTCACATAAGATTTCAGCTGGCAATAAAATTTTACTCGCGAAAACTATTGTGATACGTTTAATTGTAGGCCAATCAGCTATTTTTACGCTACTATGATAAATAGTGGCACTGTTACACTACAATAGATAAGAAGTATTATAGAGTATGTCATTTATGCCCAAGATCTCTTTGCGTTTTTTGTTACGAATGCGGCCAATACTCCGTTGGCTGACAAAACTACGTAGTTCACCGCGAGCTATTGCCGGTGGTTTTGCCCTGGGCACATTCATTGCCTTTACCCCGACCCTGGGGGTGCAAATTATTCTCGCTATATTTTTTGCCACTCTCTTTAACTGTAATCGTGCAGCTGCAATTATTCCTGTCTGGTTAACCAATCCCGTGACTGTTGCCCCCATCTTCAGCTTTAATTACTATATTGGCCAACACATCTGGGGAGGCCCTCCAGTCTCTGAAGTATATGAACTCTTCTTGGGTATCGGTAGCACAATGGCGCAGTTGGATTTTTGGGGTTCAACCTTGCTTCTGCAAGAGGTTATTCAGTTGGGACCGCATCTTGTTATTCCCCTCTGCCTCGGCAGTTTCATTGTCGGATCTATCCTGACCATACTTGTTTATATTCCCATGCTCCGCATACTAACCTTTTTGGCTAGAAGAAAACGGGAAAAGAAGATCTTGTACTAGTTCGCCGCTAAAGAGTTGTTCTATTGGCTCAATCTTAACTGTAAGATTGAGCCGTAGAACAAAGGTCCTTTTAAGTGTCCTGCCTTCCCCTTAGTACCTTCATTTCACACTTTTTACAGTCAAAAATCAGAGTATACGCTTCCGTCTTATCATTGATAAAAAGAGGCTCTGCACTCTTTTCGCCCTGCCCTGAACAGAGGCCATACTGATTACGAACACAATATTTACAGTGCATAAGAGTGGTTATCTCTGTTCCTGTCTGAGAAAAAGAGTGGACACCATGTCGTTGATAAAAGGCCCGGGCCTTTTTATTGGTTATATTATCGTAGACTGTTACCTTATCGGTCAGCCAGGGGATATTATTAGGGACAAGGGGCAAGTCCTCTCGTTTATAGGAAAGGAGGCGTTGTTTAATATGAGTCTCAAAGGCTTGACGTCTTAGACCATTAAAGACCGCGGCTGTAACAAAGAGATTAGAAGCCAACTCAACCTCGAGTTGATTTACTTTGAAAATTGTTTCGCCCACTTTTAAGAGCTGACGTCTTGCCGTTTGTTCGCCAATACCCTCTTTTTGAGCGCGTAAGCGCTCGATTTTTTGTCGGGTCTCAGATTTCACCCCATCCTCATCGCAAATGCTTAAGCAAAGTTCCTCTCCCAGATCAACCAGCTTCAGTTGAACTCCAATCCGCCGACAGATACCACTCTGATCAAGGCCCTTATTAAAGAGCGGGTCAAGGTTACGATAGAGTTCCATCCCCACCTTAAGAGGGACAGCTCTGGCCAGATGCACGGTATTTCCTTCCACCCGATTCACCTGAAAGCCAAGCAGATCACCGCCTACTTTAAGGCAACAGCAGCCATCACCATTATGAAGAAGTTCCCCTCTCTCTACCTGAAAGGTTCTTTTACCAACCCCTGTTATCCTGCCGATAAACTGTCCCACCGACTTAGGCGTTTTTGTCGCCCCGGTCTTAGCTCTCTGCCCGCGCAGATAGTATTCGCCATGGCCCCGATTAAAAGAACGTTCCGGATCGGCTTGAAATGAGAATGAACAGCTTCCCGAAGAGGCAGGAACAAACTCAGGACGCCGGGCACATATCTCGTCGATCTGCTGTCGATAATGGGCGGTAACATTTTTCACATACTGCTCCCCCTTAAGCCGGCCTTCAATCTTCAGAGAGCTCACCCCCGCATCAAGCAGGTCTTCAACGCTGGAGGAGAGGTTGAGATCCTTTAAGGAGAGAACATATTCATCGGCCAGCAACTTGCCCCGACCATCTTTAAGCTGATATCTATGACGACAAAACTGGGCGCATTCACCACGATTACCGCTGCGACCGCAGATCACCTCGCTGATATAACACTGACCACTGTAGGAAACACAGAGGGCGCCGTGAATAAAACACTCCAGAGCAACATCGGTTTTTCGATGAATATCACGAATCGCCGTGAGAGAGAGCTCCCGAGCCAGGACAACCTGTTCAAATCCCACCCCTTGCAGAAAATCAACCTTTTCCGGGCTTCGATTATTACACTGGGTAGAGGCATGGAGGGCAATGGGAGGCAGGTCACATTCAAGCAGGCCCATATCCTGGATAATAAGTGCATCCACCCCCAGATCATAAAGCTGATAAATCTGCGCCACTGCGACATCCAGCTCATCATCAGCCAAGAGGGTATTGAGAGCAACATAGACCCGGGCAAAATAGCGATGGGCGTAGCGGACAAGCTGTTCAATATCGGCCAGGCTGTTACCGGCAGCCGACCTGGCGCCAAAGCTTGGCCCCCCAATATAAACAGCATCTGCACCATGATCTATTGCACTCTTTCCACACTGCAGGTCACGGGCGGGGGACAACAGCTCTATCTTTCTTCTAGTCAAAAATATACCTCGGGTTCTAAAAACCTAAATCTTCATTTACCAGAACAACAATGATCCGTTTTTTAGGGAATGATTTTTCATTGATAGCCCATGTATTACAAATGCGCTGAGAACTTTGACAATCTGCACACTCAGCCGTTGTTGCACAGGGTGTTTTCATGGAGAGACGCATGGCATTGATCGGGGCGACATACTCTTTAATGCGCTCCATGGCAGATTCAAGATCTTCGACAATCTTATTACGACCCACCACCACAACCACATACTTAGGGCCAAAGGAGAGGGCCGCAACCCGATTACCGATCATATCAAGATTTACCAGAGTTCCATCGGCCACCAGGGCATTGGTTCCGGTAAAAAAGATATCCACCAACAGAGACTTACGACGCACCTCTATTTTATCCTCCGCTGACTGCGCCGACAGATCGGAACGAAAAACACGAAGCTCCGTCGACTCACAGAGGGCATCATAGATACCTGTCTCTTTCAGGGTCATCGATCCGCCAAAACCCACAGTTTTTACGGCAAGCGGAGGCATAATTTCATTCATGACCAAATGTTTAGCATCAGCTACAGAGGCAGCAACATAGGCATCAAAGTTATTTCTGGCAAGATTTTCCTGCACAGCACGCAGACGAATAGTCCAATATTTATCAACGGAATTTTCCATATGTTTCTCCTTAAAAGAGGACTTAAATATTCAATAAAAATTTCTTCCGATTATGAAAATCGGGTGGTCCTTCCCCGTGTTCCAATGCCCAATAGCTACAGAGACCCTCTCTGTCCTGAAGAACAGCACAGGCAGCAATTTGCAGAGGATAATTGGGGAAAAGGATCTTGTCGAGGCAAAGATTACAGTGCAGGGTAAAAGAGTCTTCCGTCTGGTAGGTGGTAACAGAAACCTGCTCAATGCCAACTTCCTCCTGCATACCCCGGCGACACTCAGAAAAAGAGTAGATATTCCATTCCCCCATGGGAGAAACGTTCAGCTCCCAATAGGCAGGACTTTCCGGGCGAGCAATAAACACCTCAAAGCAGGTCTTGCGCCAAAGATCATGGCAGCGCCCCTGCTGTCCACCCTTGCCCATCTTTATCTGAGCGAGATCTCCCCGGAGCTGAAACCAAATAGAGATCGAATTTTGTTGTCTATAGATAGCCCCCCCGAGCTGGATACCTGCCAGGGGGCTTGTGGCATGGGGTCTTAAAGAAAAAATTTTCATAATTGTTTGATCGTCTGGTAAAAAAATCCGTATGGAGTCTCTCTATACGGACCTTATATTTTTATGGCGACAGCCTCACTCTTTTACGACTGACTCTTCTGCCACCCCTTTCTTCGCCAAGGCATTGCCAACCTCCTTCGCCCGGAGAATATGGTACTGACCCGCCTCCCCGGTAATTAGACCGGGAGTATCGGGTTTATTGTTGGTGTCCTGATAGCTATATTCCCTGCCCCCACATGCCTGCAAAAGAGAGAGGAGAAGGAGGAGACAGAAGAAATTGATACCATATGAGCCTTTCATTAAAATTGTAACCTCGCTCCACTCATAACAACATTGACGTTCTCATAGTCCGTGCTATCGGTCTCATACATATACTGCCTAAAGCCTATATAAAATTCCGTGCCCCAGTCGTTCACATTCTGCACCGCCGCAACTGACCAGGTCTTGGCCTTGCCACCCCTGAGGGGTTTACCGGCATTGTCATCAACATAAACATCATCATTTTGACTATAATCTACAGAGAGGGCAGTCTTGCCACAGGAAAAGAAATCCTTCTGGTAGCCAAGTTTGCCATAGATAAAGGTGGCATCATCATAGCCGGTATGGATAGACTTCTGCCGTCCTGCTGCCAGGGTAGTATTGAGGCCATTACTGAGAAGAACAGAGACCGAACCGTTGACGATTTTACCATCACTGCCGGGGGCCTGATAGGCCAGGGCCGCTGCCACCTTGGCTATCTCATAGTCACGGTTATAACGCAGGGTCAGATCATAGAAGTCATCGGCGGCAGCGGAAGTCGAGGCCATAAAACCGGCAAAAGCTGGGGTATCATAGCGGACGCGATTCTTACGACCACTGTCCATATCGGTAAAGACACTTCCTACACTTAAGGTGTCCTTCTTAATGAGATCCTTCACCCCATTATACCAGAGCTGGCCTGCTGCAATATCTGAGACAGAGGAATAGGCAATAAGGGAGGTGCCGGAGAGATCCACCTCTGAGGAGAGGTATGCGGCCATAGCACCCTTACCAATAGAGAACTTACCTAGGCGCTTATTATTAAAGAAAATATCGGCATGGCGCAGGAGGATCTCGTCAAAGCCCGATGTTTCAAACTGATTTACCTTGGATGATGGGCTGGAAATGAGGCCATACTCAAGCTTACCGCCCACGCTAAAATCATCGCTTACGGCAACACCAATATTGAGACCAATTCTAGACATGGAGTTGATATTATCAACAAAATAGCTCTTACTGGAGTTACCATTATCGGCAAAGAGGTAGGCCTTATTCAGCCAACCATAAACAGAGAGGTCGACATTAGCAAAACGAGTTTTTAAGGCTAAAGAATCCTCTGTCTCGGTGACGAGGGCCTTTATCTGGGTCTTATCAGCCTTTTTATCCACGGCCAGAGCAACTCCACCCATTCGCTTTTTCAAGTTTTCTATCTCTTGGGCCTGGACACTCAGCTGTTTTTGCTGCTGCTCAACGAGTTTTTTAAGTTCCAGAAACAGCTTGTCATCAACCTGAGCAGCCATGGCCGTTGAGGCCACCGACAAAATAAGCATGGAACCAATTGTCACCGCCATTCTTCCCATTGTTTTTTTCAAGCCTTCCTCCTGCTAAATAAGTATCTTAAGAGCTCTATCCTCCCATAAGTGAATCACAGAAAATAAGCCTTTGCAAGATTACCCTCGCAGCCCCGCTAAACGGGCATTCTCTCCCCCTTAAGAGGAATACTTACATCAAACCCCTCGCCTCGCAAATGTTCGGCAAAGGCCAGGGACTGCTCCACCTCTCCATGCACCAGAGCAATACTTTTAACATTGAGATTAGAATCCTTGAGTACCCGGGTCATCTCGTCACGATCACCATGACCACTGAGACCACCAAGACTGACCACATGGGCTCTAAGCGGATAGTCCTTACCATAAAATCGAACCATGGGCGCATCTCCCTGCCGACCACTCTCCGCATACTCCTTGCCCTTTTCATGAAGAAGGCGACCAAAGGTATTCTCCCCCATATAGCCGACAATAAGGACTGTATTTCGTTCATCATGAATTCTATGACGAAGATGATGCAGTATCCTGCCGCCCTCACACATTCCGGAACCGGCGAGGATAATATTAGAGAGGGGATCACGGTTGAGAGCCATTGACTCCTGAACATTATGGACAAAATGAAGGTGCTCAAAGCTGAAGGGACTCTGCCTCATCTCCAAAAAGCTCCGGTGGGTTGCCTCATCATAGTCTTCCGGATGCTCACCAAAGACGGTGGTCAGATTGGTGGCAAGGGGGCTATCTATATAGACAGGACGACGAGGAACCTCACCGTCTCGATAAAGCTCATGCAGAAAATAAATAAGCTCTTGGGTACGACCAAAGGCAAAACAGGGGATAAGTACGCTTCCCCCCCGTTCAAAGGTCTCTGTTAAGACCTTCTTCAACATCGGCTTCAGGGAGGCAACGGGTTCATGGAGGCGGTTACCGTAGGTACTCTCCATAAGACAGAGATCAATATTCCGATGCTCCGGGGCAAAGTTAAGAGTGGGATCCTTAATGATCGGCTTATCAAAACGGCCTAAATCACCACTGTACATGATGTTCTTCACCTGCCCCGATGGTGTCTTTCTTTGAATAATAGAGATGGCAGAGCCAAGAATATGCCCCGCCTCATACTGGGTGCAGGTGGTGTTCTTACCCACGGTAAAGGTAGTTTCATAGGGCATGCCCTTAAAAGCAGGAAGGCATCTGTCAACGGACTCCTGGCTATAGATGGGTCGAACTATTTCCAGGTTATTTTTTTGCGCTACCTCAATAATAAGACTGCGTTTACTCTGATAATCATCGGACTTAAGAATTCCCTGCATCTCCTTCAGTTCCGCCCGGGAAATATTCCCCGGATTATCACCCTGTTTTGCCTTTTCTAAAAATTTTTTTACCGTCTTATAGTTGAGGTAGGAACAGTCACCGGCCTGAATATTGGCCGAATCCCTGAGCAGGTAGGCACAGGCATCTGCCGTTGCCCGGGTGCAAAAAATATTTCCGGTAAAGCCCTGATCCGTCAACATGGGCAGGCGTCCGGAATGATCAATATGGGCATGAGAGAGAATAACATTACTGATAGTCTTGGGATCTACAAGAAAATGACGATTCTTCTCCTCACACTCCTTACGTCGCCCCTGATAGAGACCACAGTCGAGCAGAAGGGTATCATCTGAAGTTGTAATGGTATGAAAAGAACCGGTTACCTCTTGAGTTGCCCCATAAGCAGTCACATACATAGCTAGCTCCCTTTAAAAAATTCCCCCAACTATCATTCTAATTTTACATCAACACAAATACGATAGGTTCGAGGACCACAGTGCCCGCAGGCCGTGATATTGTGATAGAGAATTTTACGCCCAAGTTGCAGGGCAACTCCCTCTATAAATTCAAAAGACTTTTCAAATGAATCAACCAGTTGCATATCATAAAAGTGTACCCATCCCCGAGGAGAAAGTACAGGCAATAAAGAAGATAGAAAGGCTGCCCCGCTCTTAGGCAGAGGCATGATAATCCTATCAAAAGTTCCATGCTCTCCACCAAGCCAGCAAGAGATGTCCGCCTGATAAAATTTTATATTTTTCAGCTTTTTATTCAGACGAAAACTCTGCAGGGCATATTGATGGGCAGAGCTATTTTTCTCCACGGCAATGATCTCCTTTGCCCGGCTGTGCTGGGAAATAACCAATGGGTAAGGCCCCACCCCGGAAAAGGGCACTAGTATCCGTTCTCCATCTGCAACCATTCGGGCAATGCGCAGTCGTTCGCCACCACTACGTACCGAATAATATGCCTGAGCCAGATCAAGGCTAAGACGCACCCCGGACTCACGCAACTCCGTCACCGTTCGCTCTTCACCGGCAAGGACCTGAAGGGGAAGAAGACGAAATTCACCATCATAGTTCCCCGCCCGTTTGGCCACCACCGAAACATGGGGATGATTTTCTAAGATCTTTTCAGCAATAAGCGACTGCCAGGGCTGACAGGAATCAGGGATAATAATCACTGCAATATCACCGACAATATCATAGGAACCAACGAGTTCGGCAAAGGCCTGCTCGGGAAGCAGTCCATTAAGTAATTTCTTAAGAGGAAGAGTCATAATTGTTTGATTTTCAAGGATATCCGCCACACCACCTCAATAAATGGTCAGCAATTTGCTTTTGAATGTGAGATAAAATAGAATTATATTATCTTGTTTAACCTAAAAACTTATGTTTAAAAACAGATATGTAATGAAAGATAAAAAAGCGGACACAACAATTATCTCCATGCTAAAAAATAACAAGGCCACCGGCATTCTCTTGGTGATTTTTGTAATTCTGCCCCTTGCTATGAGCCAATATTATCTCTCTAGCTCTCTACACAGACAGCAACAGGAGCTACTGGATCACGAGGCAAAGGTGCTCTGCCAGTTCTTTGTCGGCCGCTGTAATGCCTTTCCTTATCATCCGATAGTTGTTGGCTATTTAATCCCCCCCCCTCAAGACAACGACACCTTTAAAAAATTTTATCCCAGGCAATATAACTCTGCCCTGGATCAGGTCTACAATAACATCACCCTGCAAGATGAAGATCTCAGCCCGAAAGAAAATCCTCTCTTAGGAAAACCTTTAGCTTTCAAAGAATCAGGCAAAAAGATAGACAATCATTTGCATATCGCCACATACCTACCTGTTTATATTGAAGGGTCTGCAAGAGGAAGCCTTCTCGGAGAAATTAATCTTAATGAGTTACTCGAACTATTCTTTAACAACAGCCAGATAAGCCTCAAAAAAAAACCGCCAACTGATCCTGATATCCTCTACTCTCCCATCAAAAATACAGATTTTTACCTCACAAAAAAACAAACCCGCAGCAACCTGCAGGTAATGCTTACCTCACCCCTACTTTTAATCGCTGTTTTTTTATTTATTATGATGATGCTGGCAGGAACACTCCATAGATTACAGCGTAACTTTGTCTCTCGCTCCCAGAAAAAATACCTCAGCCTGGGCCGAAAAGCATTCTAAAGAGTTGCAAAAAGAAATTCACAAACGGCAAACAAGCGAGGAAGAGTTAAACTATAAGGTAAATTTTGATTCGACAACACGACTTCCCAACAAAACAATGGCCTACGCTATTCTCTGTGAAAAGATAGCAGAGGCCCAAAAGACAAATCAGCGGCTCTATGTACTCTCCGTAGATCTGGCCAACTTCAAAAAGGTTAACAAGGGCTTAGGCCATGACGGGGGCGAACATCTCCTGGAAATTGCCGCAGAAAGGATTGTGCGGGCAAGCGGTCCCAATAGTACGGTGGCCAGACTTCGGGGAGACGAATTTCTCGTCAGCAATTTTGAAGATAGCGAAACATCCTCCCTTGCCGAAAGCACGGCAAAAAATATATTGGAAGAACTACAAAAACCATTTTTTATCCAACAGATAGATTTTTATCTTGGGGCCTGTATTGGTGTATCACTTTACCCTCGCGACAGCTCTAAGGCAGATAAGCTGATGCGTTATGCAGACCTTGCCATGTACCGGGCAAAGGAAAAAGGACAGAATATATTTTGCTTTTACAGCCAGTCTCTTAGCCATATAATTTCTCGTAAACAGATGCTTGAGCAACATCTGCATAAGGCCATTAGCAGAGATGAACTCACCCTCTACTACCAACCATTTATCAAACTTGGTAAAGAATTAAAAATTGTTGGAGCCGAGGCATTACTCCGTTGGAACAACAAAACCTTCGAAGATATTACTGCCACAGAACTTATAGCTGTGGCAGAGGAGACAGGGCTCATCGTACCCATAGGGGAGTGGGTTCTACAAAAGGCGACTGCTGATATTGCCAGCATCAATCCACCGAGATCATTTCGTATTGCCCTCAATCTCTCTGCCCAACAATTTCACAATCCAAACCAGCTCCAAACGGCAATACTAACCGCCCTCAGGGAGAGTGGCCTCCAGCCAGATCAACTGGAGTTGGAAATAACAGAAAATAATTTACTTAATCTGGGAGCAAAAACTATTCACCTGCTCCAGTGGATCAAACAATTGGGCATTCGCCTTTCCATTGATGATTTCGGCACAGGTTATTCCTCCCTCCACTACCTGCAAAAACAAAACTTTGACCTCCTTAAAATTGATAAAAGCTTTATCAAAGATATACATCTTAAAAAATCAAATCGTGTCTTAGTCGATGCCATCTTTGCCATGAGCAAGACCCTTGGTATCGAGGTCATTGCCGAGGGCATCGAATCCAAAGCAGAAGAGGAGTTCCTTCGCCAACAGAATTATGGACTAGCCCAGGGTTTTCGCTATAGCAGACCTGTCCCACTAGAGCCGTTTAAAATTCTCCTCGATCAACAAAAGGAGAGAGGGTATGTCCGTTTTCCCAGCAGTAAAGACGCCCCCTAGCAATAACATCCATAATCTTTATCTCTCCAGTTGCGCCTGCTCATTGAATCTCCTCTTATTTTTATTTACATAATAAGAGCGCAGAAAAATAAATAATCCAGTAAAGATAACATTATTCATGTATATGCAATATAGGACAGAATGATCCACAAGAATATCTTGGATTATTCTGCCTATTCTGCTAATTTACCAGTACACTTTCGTACTGTAAAATTGACTAACAGGATAAAGATATGTTTGAGATCGTAGAAAACAGCATCATCGCCCCTAATGTTCACCGCCTTATCATCAAAGCTCCTCGAGTGGCAAAATCCCGTAAGCCGGGACAATTTGTTATCGTCCATGAAGAGGGTGGCGAACGCATTCCCCTTACCATTGCCGACGAGAACATTGAAAACGGTACAATCACCTTAATTATTCAAGCCGTTGGCGAGGGCACCAAGCAAATTGTCAGCAAGCAGGCCGGAGAATTTATCCGTGACATTGCCGGCCCCCTTGGTAAGGCTTCAGAAATTGAAAAAGTCGGTAAGGTGGTCTGTATTGGTGGCGGGGTAGGTACCGCTGTACTCTTTCCCCTGGCCAAGGCCCTTGCCGCAGCAGGCAATGATCTGACAACCATCATCGGTGGTCGTTCAGAGTCCTTTGTCATTCTCAAAGACGAGCTCGCCGTATTTTCTACTCAACTAAAGATAACCACGGAAGATGGTTCTCTCGGTGATAAGGGCTTTGTTACCGGCCCCCTCGCTGAAATACTTGAAGACGAGACCAGACGCCCAGAGATTATCTATGCCATCGGCCCCGTTCCTATGATGGCGGCCATCTGTGAACAGACCCGTCCCTACGGCGTCAAGACCATTGTCAGCCTCAATCCTATTATGGTAGACGGCACAGGCATGTGTGGCGGTTGTCGGGTAACCGTCGCCAACAAGGTAAAATTTGCCTGCGTCGACGGCCCTGAATTTGACGGTCATGAGGTTGACTTTAAAGAGCTTGCTGCCAGACAGCGCCAGTATGTCGGCCACGACCACGATCGCCATAAATGTCGCATGGACGCAGTAAAGATAGAGACAATCAGCATAAAAGAACGCATGGCAATTCCCCGGGCCCATATGCCCGAGCAGGACGCCAAGATCAGGGCAACCAACTTCACTGAGGTAAATCTGGGGATCTCTGAAGAGGTGGCCATCCGTGAGGCCCAACGCTGCCTTAACTGCAAGACCCGTCCCTGTGTCTCCGGTTGTCCCGTCGGTGTCCGTATCCCTGAATACCTGCAGGAAGTTGCCAAGGGCGATTTCGCCGCAGCTGCCAAGATACTCCGTGAAGACAACGCCCTGCCCGCCACCACCGGCCGGGTCTGCCCACAGGAATCTCAATGCGAGCAGAAATGTGTTCGGGGTAAAAAGGGCGATGCCGTTGCCCTCGGTTGGCTGGAACGCTTTGTCGCTGACTGGGCTGCCCAAAACCTTAAACCCGAAGTACCCTGCATAGAGAAGACGGGGAAAAAGGTCGCCATTATCGGCAGTGGTCCCGGAGGTCTGACCGCCGCCGGAGAACTTGCCCGTAGGGGGCACGATGTCACAGTTTTTGAGGCATTACATACCGCCGGTGGTGTACTTCGTTATGGTATTCCTGAGTTTCGTCTGCCAAAAAATATTGTCGATCACGAGGTGGAAAACCTTGTCGCCCTCGGGGTTAAGTTTGAATTCAACGTCATCATTGGCCAAACCCTGACTATTAAGGAGATAATGGCAGAATTTGACAGCTGTTTTATCGCCAACGGTGCCGGACTGCCTATCTTCCTCAATTTACCAGGTGAAAACCTCAACGGTGTCTACTCGTCAAACGAATACCTCACCCGGGTAAACCTGATGAACGCCTATAAGAAGGGCAGTGCAACTCCAATTGTCACTGGTCCTACCACCGTCGTCTTTGGTGGTGGCAACACAGCCATGGATTCAGCCAGAACAGCTAAACGCATGGGCAGTGAACGAGTAATCCTTGCCTATCGCCGTGGCCGTGACGAGATGCCTGCCCGTCTGGAAGAGGTCATTCATGCGGAACAGGAGGGTATCGAGTTCATGTTCCTGGTCGCACCTCTTTCTATTGGTGGCACCGAAGATGGCTGGGTGGAAAATGTTCACCTGCAAAAAATGGAACTTGGCGAACCAGATGCCTCGGGCAGAAGACGCCCTGTTGCCATAGAGGGAAGTGAATTTAAAGTAGAGGCTGATATTGTTATCATGTCCATCGGTACCACCTCAAATCCACTCCTCACCTCCACATGTCCTGAGCTGGAACTCAACAAGTGGGGTAATATTGTGGTGGACGAAAAGCAGATGAGCTCCATGCAGGGTGTCTTTGCCGGGGGCGATATCGTCCGAGGCGGCGCCACTGTTATCCTCGCCATGGGCGATGGTAAAAATGCAGCTCAGTCCATTCATGATTATCTACAAAAATAGATAATCATCAATTTGGAGCCATTTTTAATGGCTCCAAATTGATTCTGCAAAACACAAAAAAAGGGTCAAACTCTCATGGAGAGTTTGACCCTTTTTTATTAAAACTAATTTTCCGGTAAGAAAATTATAGTGCCTCTGGCTCGTGATACATAATACGATTACAGATGGGACAATCAAACATCAGATCACCACGAAGTAACATATTATAGCGTTGAGGTGGAATAGCCATATAACAACCCTGACAAACACCATCAAGCACATTCACCATGGCCAGGCCATTGCGACGTTCGCGCAATATTTCATATTTTTTCAACAGAGATGCTTCAATAGTCGAAGCCTGTTTTTTTCTTTTCTCTGAGCTGCTCTGCTTTTGTTTGTTGATCTTTTCGATGGCAAGACGAACCTTTTCAGTTTCCTCTGCAACCAACTTCTTCTCACCGCGAAGAAGATTTTTTTCGGTTTTCATTTCGGCAGCAACGGACTCAGACTCTTCCATTATGGCAATAATCTTAATCTCATTTTCTTTTGCTGCCTTCTTAGCGTCTTCAATCTCTTTAAGAAGAGCAGTTTGCTCACGACCGGTCTGAACCTGCATCATCTTAGCCTGACGCTCGCGGACATGGCTCACCTTTTCTTCCATTTCAAGCTCAAGAGTTTTAATCTCACTCTTTTTGCCATTAACGGCTGAATCAAGACTTTTGATCAACTCTTCCTTATCAGCAAGTGCCTGAATACGTGAATCCAATGCCTCCTGAACAGATTCAATTTGGCCATCAATTTTATCAATCCCAAGATCAATTTCTTGCAACACGACTAGTTGTTCTATATTCTCATTCAAGACCTACTCTCCTATGGAAAACGTTTAAACTCTATCTTTTCTTACAATTATTTTTTTATAATTCGTCCCAGGGACGAAACACACAATATCAGCGAAAAAAATCGGTGGAAACTGTAACAAAGGGATTCTTCTCGGTAACTGTTTCAAACACCTCTATATTCCAACCCGACAGCCCTGCTGCCCGTCGTAAACTATTTGCCATCAAGGATACAGCAAATTGCTCCGTTGCATAATGGCCTGCATCAACAAGGCAAAAAGAGCACTCTTCAGCCCAGCGGGCAACATCATGCTTTATCTCCGCCGTGATATAGACATCAGCTCCAGCCCTATAGGCCTTCTCGGCAAAACCGGAACCGCTTCCTCCACAGAGGGCCACCCGAGCAACTCGCTTCGGTACAGAACCTGCTACCTGGACACTGAGCACCGACAGTCTTTCCAGAAGAAGATCACAAAAATCCTCCCAGAGAAGGGGAGTAGAAAATTCAGCAAGACAGCCAAGACCTGTACCCTCAATTCCCTCACTACTGGGGAGAAGAGGACAACATTTTTCCAAACCAAGGGCTATGGCCAGAGCCTGGCTCACGCCTGAGGCGGCACTATCAAGATTAGTATGACTGGCAATAAGGGAAATTTTATGAAGTAGGGCTTGTTCGATAATAATTCCAACGGGAGTGGAAGTATCAATTGCAGAGAGGGGATGAAAGATAACTGGATGATGGGTGATAACCGTATCAGCTCCAAGCTCTATGGCTTCGGCCAAAAGAGAGGTGGTCGGGTCAAGCCCCACCAATACCCGCTTAACCTGTCGCTCTTTATCACCGACAAGCAGGCCGACATTATCCCAGGACTCTGCGAGGGATTTAGGGGCATCACCCTCTATACTTTCGAGTATATCTTTTATATAAATAGACATAACTTATTGAAAACAAGATGCATATACACAGGGGATAAAAAAAAGGTACAACCCTTAGGCTGTACCTTAATCACCAAATCCACATCGAATCCTGAAGATTCAATCTTTTTTTTCGGAAGTCGAGTAGTGACTCCCTCTCGTATATTTTCGTGCATCTCTACCAGAATAATTTCGAGATCCAAGTATATTTCAATATTTCACCTGACCCCAAAACACTCAAAGAGCATTTCAAAATCAAGACACGTTTTCTTGCATTAAACATTGGTGGGCGCAGTAGGATTCGAACCTACGACCGACCGGTTATGAGCCGGTGGCTCTGACCAACTGAGCTATGCGCCCGCTGAGCAATGCTGAGCTTCACTATAAAAACCCAATAAGCTAAATATGTCAACTAAAAAAAGCCAAGCCCCCGGGTAAATGAAATTCACCGGACAGAGTTTTTTGCCCGGGACTAGCCCCTCATTACAATGCTGTAATCTTTATTAAAGCTCGAGGTAATCTGCATCTACTATGCTAGTATAGGAAATCATTAGGCATCAATTAGATTAAAAAAATTTTCTGAGGAAGAATATGTTCGGCAAAAAAATAACTCCCACAGCCCCCCCTGGTAGAACAAAAGGGCAGGTACCGCAGCAACAGATGGGCACCGAGGATGTTTATCAAAAGGTGCAGAAGATTAGCCAGGAGGTAGAAAACGCCTCCCGTTGGGTCGATCCACTGCAAAAAGAGATTGCCAAGGTTATCATTGGCCAGGAACATTTAATCAGATCTCTTATTATTGGTCTCCTCACAGGCGGACATATTCTTCTAGAGGGACTTCCGGGGCTGGCTAAAACCCTGGCCGTAAAAACTCTGGCTAAAGCCATTCAGGTAGATTTCCGCCGTATTCAATTTACCCCGGATATGCTGCCGGCTGATATCATCGGTACCGAAATATACAATCCGCAACAGACAAGCTTTGAAACAAAACAGGGTCCTATCTTTTCTTCACTGATCCTTACCGATGAAATAAACCGGGCCCCGGCCAAGGTACAATCCGCCCTCCTGGAGGCAATGGAAGAGGGGCAGGTAACCATCGGCGATACCACCTTTCCCCTGCCAGAACTCTTTTTGGTACTGGCAACCCAAAACCCCGTCGATCAGGAGGGCACCTATCCGCTGCCCGAAGCCCAAATCGATAGGTTTATGCTTAAAATCGTCGTTGACTACCCAAGCTTTGAAGAAGAGTTACAACTTATCAACAGCCTTGAGGACACACCCACTCCACTCATACCTATTATCACCAGTGATGATATCTTTTCCGCCCGCAGGGTTCTGGGCCAGATCTATATGGATGAGAAGATTAAAAGGTATATCGTTTCGCTGGTCTATGCTACCCGCGAGCCCCGAAATTTTGGACTCGATCTCCACAACTATATAGAGATCGGTGCCTCCCCCCGGGCAACCATCAACCTGGCAACTGTTGCTAAAGCCCTAGCCTTTTTGGGGCATAGGGGCTATGTCACCCCCGACGACGTCAAGGAGGCAGCCATGGATGTAATGCGACATCGTCTGCGTATCTCCTATGAGGCAGAGGCCGAGGGAATCAGCAGCGAAGATATTATTCGTAAAATTCTTGACACCATTCCCGTACCCTAAGCCCTTCAACAGGTCAACCAGCATGGAAAAAGAGATCACACGCAATATTCTGAAAAAAGTTCGCCAGATAGAAATTCGCACCAACAGGTTAGTAAACGATAGTCTGGCAGGAAACTACCACTCTGTATTTAAGGGCCGGGGTATGAACTTTGATGAGGTGCGGGAGTATGTCCCAGGCGATGATATTCGCAGTATCGACTGGAATGTTACCGCCCGGACAGGCGTTGCCCATATAAAAAAATTCTCTGAAGAGCGGGAGTTGACCATTATGCTCATGATCGACATCAGCAAATCGGGAGATTTTGGTTCAGGTGAGTCAAGCAAACGAGAAATGATTGCAGAGTTGGCCTCCGTCCTCGCCTTCTCTGCCATCAAGAATAACGACAAGGTGGGGCTTATTCTCTTTACCGATGAAATTGAACTCTACATACCCGCCAAAAAGGGTCGTTCCCATATTCTCAGGGTAATTCAGGAGATACTTTTTTTTAAAGCCAAGGGCGTTCGCACCAATTTGCAAACACCTCTGAACTTTATTAACAGCGTCTGTAAAAAAAAATGTGTCGTCTTTCTCCTCTCTGACTTTTCTCTCACCTCAACCGATGATATTTCAACTCTTCAACCAAGCCTTAAAATAGCCAATAAGTATCATGACCTCATTGCCATCCTCATCAGTGATCCCAACGAACGTCAGCTCCCCAACCTTGGATGGATCTGCCTGGAAGATGCAGAAACAGGAGAACAGATAGAAATTGACAGTTCAAACCCCAGAGTTAGAGAGGAGTATAACAATCTTATCCTCGCCCGCCTACGATCGATACAGCAGTCCATTCGCTCCAGTGGCATTGACCTCCTTGACCTCTTAACCAATGAACCCTACCTGCCTAAACTCCTCCACTTTTTCGGAATGAGAAGGGAGCGCCGTAGCCGATGAAAGTCCTCCTCTTTACCATTGCCATAGCGATTGGATTCAATCCAATAAATATTTTTGCCGCTGTCCAGGCTCCACTGCAACTCTCTTCGCAGGCGGCTGTTCAGGCTGATATCGAAGATATTATCGGTCCCGTGCTGCTACCGACCTCCTGGCCATGGGGCACCACTGCTATCATAGGCATGGTCATCCTCCTCGCCACCCTTTTGTCTATCTATCTGTATAGAAGGGGACGAAAAAAGAGCGTAGAGTCCGCAGCTGAAATAGCCTTAAAGAAGATCAACCTTTTAGACGAACCGGAAACACGCAGATATCTGGAGGCAATTTCAAACATACTCAGACAGTATATTGAAACCCAAATGGGTATACGCTCCACCAAACAGACCACCAAAGAATTTCTCAACTCCATCGAGATTCTTCAAAACCCAGAGACCACCTCGCTCCTCCATGACCAGGATCTCAAAAGATATCTGCAGATATTTGACCAGGCAAAATTTGCCCATCAACTTCCGCAGCAAGCTGATATGCCTCTTATTAAAAACGCCATCGTTGCATTTATTAATGAAACAGCGACCAACAGCCAGAAGGAGGCAATGTGATGCGTTTTGTTCATCCTGAATTTTTATGGCTCCTTCTCCTCCTGCCCCTGCTCGCTTTTTTTCGGGGCAAACAGGGTCCCGGGCCGGCCCTGATCTTTTCCAGTACCGCCCTTATCGGCCAACTCTCCTCGGTACGCAAGAACTATCGAGGCAAGATTGCCCTCTTCCTGCGCTTGCTCACCCTTGCCCTGATTATCTGTGCCCTGGCCAGACCCCAGTTGGGAAACACCACCCGGGAAATAAAGAGCAGCGGTATCGATATCCTTCTTGCCGTCGACGTCTCCGGCTCCATGCAGGCAATGGACTTTACCCTGAACGGCAAACGAACCAATCGCCTGGAGGTTGTCAAAGATGTTATGGCCAAGTTCATCAGCCAACGCCCCAATGACAGTATAGGCCTGGTGGCATTTGCCGGGCGCCCCTATGTGGTTTGCCCACCGACACTTGACCATAACTGGCTCACCCTTCGCCTCCACTCCCTCTCCATAGGCATGATAGAAGATGGTACAGCCATCGGCTCTGCCATCGGCACCGGCGTCAATAGACTGAGAGAGAAGAAATCTCCGTCACAAATTATTATCCTCCTCACCGATGGAATAAACAATGCCGGTAAGGTACCTCCCCTTATTGCCGCTGAGGCCGCCAAAAGCTTTAAGGTTAAGGTCTATACCATCGGCGCAGGTACCCGGGGAGAGGCACCCATCCCTATCACCGATGCCTTCGGGCGCAGACAACTTGTCCGGGCTCGGGTGGATATTGATGATAAGACACTGAGCAAGGTTGCCCAAATAACAGGGGCACGATACTTTCGGGCAACGGACACAGAGTCTCTTGAGAAGGTCTACGCCGAAATCAACAGCATGGAAACCACCAGCAGAAGCATGAAGAAGTTTGAAAACTATCAGGAGCTGTTTCCCTTCCTGATAATGTTCAGCCTCATCCTCCTCTGCTTTGAGATATCTAACAAAAGAAGACTCCCTTAATTGGACACAACAATGCTCAGCTTTCACCAACCAATATGGATCGCCCTGGGAATAGCCCTCTCTTTCTCCCTGATAGTCCTCTCCTACCTGCGGGAGCGCTCACAAAAAAGGCTTCTACGAACCTTTGCCAGTGCGCAAATGGAGCAACGACTGGTAAAAAATATTTCACCGAGCAGAAGACGGTTCAAATTAGGCCTGATTCTCCTGGCCCTCATTCTCCTCTGTACTGCCCTGGCAAGACCGCAGTACGGCTTTCGCTGGGTTGATGTCCAACGCAGAGGGATTGATATTCTCTTTGCCATAGATACCTCCCGCTCAATGCTGAGCCAGGATCTAAAGCCGAACCGCCTCGAACGGGCCCGCTATGCAGTCATGGACTTTGTCGCCACCCTGGGCGGAGACAGGGTGGGACTTATCCCCTTTGCCGGATCAAGCTATCTTATGTGCCCCCTGACCCTTGACTACCAGGCATTTACCGACTCCCTTAAGGCCCTTGACACCAAGATCATCCCAAGGAGGGGAACAAATATAGCGAAGGTAATAGCCCTGGCCGAAAAAACAGTGGCCGATAGCAGCAACCATAAAATTCTTATTATCCTCACCGATGGAGAAAACCTTCAGGGAGACGTCTTAAAGGCAGCAGATCTTGCTAAAAAAAATGGTCTTACCATCTACACCATTGGTGTTGGCACCGCGGCAGGCGAACTGATTCCCGGTGGACCAGGTGGAGCCTTCATAAGAGACAGTTCGGGCAAATACGTTAAATCAAAACTGGATGAAGAGACCCTGCAGGAGATAGCAGAAAAAACGGGTGGTATCTCTGTTCTCCTTGGCAATAACAATCAGGGTTTGAAAAAAATTTATACCGACAAGCTTAGATTTATTCCCAAAAAAGAGCTCAGGGAACAGCGGGAGAAACTGCCCATTGAGCGTTTTTACTGGCCCCTCTCCATGGCCCTTATCCTCCTGGCCAGTGAATTCCTCATTGCAGAGGGAAGCAGAGGGCGCAGATCATCAAAAAAAACCCTGAAAATATTCAGCTTTTTAGCCATCATCTCTATACTGGGCCTGATAGCAGTAAAGTCCTACGCGGGTGAGGGAGAGGATGCTTATAATCGAGCAGACTATGCGGGAGCCCAAAAAATATACAAGTCCCTCCTCAAGGGAAGTCCTGATGATCCTCAGCTCCAGTACAATATGGGAACAGCTGCCTATAAGAACGGGGAGATTGATACTGCCATTCTTCAGTTTAAAAAGTGTCTCCAAACAGAGGATGTAGAACTGCAAAAGAGGGCATACTATAATCTTGGCACCAGCTACTACCAAAAGGGAAAAAAATCCTCGGATACAGAACCATTGGAAGAGGCAATCAAAGCCTATGACTCTTGTCTGAAACTCGACTCTGCAAATAGCGCTGCCAAAAAAAACAGGGCCATTGTTGAGGAGGAGTTAAAGAAGCGACAGAAGAAGCAGACCCAACAGAACCACAGAACCATCAGAACCATCAGAACCTACAGAGCCAACAGAACCAACAGAACCAACAGAACCAACAGAACCAACAGAACCAACAGAACCAACAGAACCAACAGAACCAAAAAAACAGTAGCCCTAAAGGTCAAGAAAATTCCTCCGGACAGAAACAAAATTCTGGAGAGCAGGCAGAGATGGAGAGGCAGGCCAAGCCTGGAGGAGAGGCAATGACTAAAAAAGAGGCCCAGAGACTCCTTAATGCCCTACGAGCTGAAGAGGGTAAGCTAAACTTTGTCCCAAAAAGATCGGGCAGTTACCCCGTTGAAAAAAAATGGTAATTCCATGAAATATATTACATACACCGTTTTCATATTACTTCTCTTTTCTCAGGTCTGTTTTGCCCAGAACCCGACCATAGAGATGAGTATAAGCCCCCGCGAGTTTAACCTCCAAGAGCAGGCCGTTCTCACCATTAGGATCGAGGGACAACAGTCTATAAACCTGTCTCTTCCCGAAGTGGCAGGTCTCACCTTGCAAAACCGGGGGACCTCAACCAGTGTCAACTTTATCAATGGTGCCTTCTCTGCCTCCTCCTCAACCAGCTATACAGTTAAGGCAAGTCAGGAGGGAAGCTATACTATCCCCCCCATTAGGATAGAGATCTCCGGTAAGGAGTATAGCACCAGGCCCCTGCAGTTCCGCGTCCATCCAGCTCAAAGGCAAATAGAAAAGGGCGCAACAGAGAGCGGCGAAATTGCCTTTTTTAAGATAGAATCTCCGGGAAGACACTATGTCGGCGAGTCTGTCCCACTGAGCATCGATGTTTTTTTTAACGGAGATTATCGAAGCAAAATTGACTATACCCCCCAACTGATAGGGGAGGGACTCCTTATGCCACCCATAAAGGAGAAGCCAGAGCAGTCCCAGGTAAACCTTAATGGCAAAAACTATACCCGCGTCCATTGGCAGACAAATATTACAGGAATAAGGGCAGGAACCTACCCCATAAGATTTAAAATGGGACTGAGTGTCTACTCCCAACAGAGACAGTCCCCCTTGGCCAATAATTTTAAAGACCCCTTCTTCAACTCTTTTTTTAATAACAACAGAAGGGTTCCCTTAGAAATTTCAAGTGACGAGATAGCCCTTTCCCTTATAGAACTTCCCTTAAAGGGAAGGCCTGAAAAATTTTCCGGAGCCGTTGGCATATTCAAGGTAGAGGTAAGGGCAGATGCTGCCATCGCCGACATAGGTCAACCTGTGACCCTCAGCGCAACTATCAGTGGTAGGGGAAATTTTGATGGAGTCATGGCCCCTGTTTTTCCACAGACAGAGGCTTGGAAAGCCTACTCCCCAACCCCTGTTCAGGGGGGTGGAAACAAAAACTTTAACCAGGTCATTGTCCCGGAAGATGTTTCCATTAAAGAGATTCCCTCTCTCTCCTTTAACTACTTTGATCCCGAAAAAAGAAGATATGAGCAGATAAAAACAGCAGCCATTCCAATTACCATCAAGGGCTCCGCCGAAGCTCCCGCCCCAGAAGCAGCAGTGCCCATGCCAGAGGTCGTGCCCAAGGTCCTTTCCCCGGAAAAGAGGTTTCCCAACCTGCTCCCCCAGTACGAGGTAAGCGGTGGCTTTCATGAAAAGATCGCGCCCCTATTTATGAACAGATGGATAGAGGCTACATTTATCTGCTTAGTCCTGTTGGTTTTTATCTTGGCTATCCTGCGTCTCTACCTCTACATCCGGAATAAAAATCCACAGAGAGAGAGAAGAACTCTTCGCAAAAAACTCGCCCGAAGGGCATTGGCTGAACTAGAAGAGGCCCTGCAGGGAGATGACCCATCTGCCTTTTTAAGGATCTCTCAAAAAGCCATCCAACAACATTGCGCCCTCCTTCTGGATCTGGACCCAGCGACAATTACGGCGTCGACCCTTAGAGAAAAAACAGAGGGGCGGACATATATTGAAATTTTGGAGAGAGCGGATAGGGCCAGATATGGTGCTGAAAGCCTCAGCGCTCAGGAAATGAAGGTTTACCTCTCTACTTTAGAAAAGGAATTTTATTTATGAAAACCATAGTCCTGACTCTCTGGAGTCTGCTCCTCTTGGTAACAGCTGTTCAGGCAAGACCTCTTGACGAGGCAAACAGACACTTTGCCGCAGGAGAGTTCGCCAGAGCCATTTCTCTCTATGAAAATATTGAGAAGCAAGAGGGTTTCTCGATGGAACTTCTTTTTAATCAGGCAAACGCCTATGCTCAATTGGGGAAGACGGGTAGAGCAGTACTCTACTATCAACGCGCCCTTCGCCTTGATCCGGGTAATGCTAATATTATTAAGAACCTTCAGCTAGTGGAAAAAGAGGCAGGACTTTTTAGCAAGGAGGAGAATAGCCTGAAACAGCTTATCTCTTTTGTGGGAATTAACAACTGGACAATACTCAGCCTCCTCCTCTTTCTGCCAATCATTTTGGTGCTGATCTTTTGGCAGAAAATGTCCAGAAAAAAGGCTCTTGCCATTATTTGTAGTTCAGTTATTGCCATGCTTCTCTCTAGCGAAGCAACGGCAATAAGTTATCAACAATGGCCCATCTATGTGCTTGTAGAGGAAAGCAGAAATTTATTGATAAGTCCTTTTGAGAATGCAGCGTCAGCAGGACTTATCAAAGAGGGCGGGATGATACTTGTCCATAAAAGATATGGCAAATACAGCTACATAGAGGACAAAAACGACCAAGGTGGCTGGGTTAAAAGCAAGGCTCTCAGGGCAGTAATCTTAGACCCGGCTTCTTAAAAAAAAATTTTTTCTAACACAGTATCAGCAACCTCATTGATGGTAAGCACCCCTGTATTTATCAACAGGGCATCATCTGCCTGCTTCAAAGGGGCAATAACTCGCTTAATATCATTTGAATCGCGCATAATTGTCTGCTGTAAAATTTCTGGATAATCCGCCACCTCTCCTCGGGCAAGAATCTGTTGATAACGCCTTGTAGCCCGAACCTCGGCATCGGCATCCAGATAAAACTTATAATGAGCCTTGGGAAAAACAACCGTTCCCATATCCCTTCCCTCGGCAACCACCCTGCCTCTCTCTCCCAACTCCCGTTGCAGCATTGTCAGCTTGTTTCGAACAACGGCAAGAGCCGAGACCCGAGAGGCCAGCATCCCTGATTCAGGAGTACGAATACGACGACTGACATCAACTCCCTGAACAAGCACCCCCGTATCATCCGTTGTCTCCGATGCCGGTAGAAGTTCTAATTCAATATCTTTCAGAGCAGAGGCAATATCCTCTTCACTGTTCAGATCTATCCCCCTATCCACCAGATAAATTGCCACAGCCCTATACATTGCCCCCGTATCAAGATAGGAATATGAAAGTTCTGCCGCCACCCTTCTACTCACCGTCGATTTGCCAACACCAGCTGGCCCATCAATGGTTACAACATCAATTGATTTAGACATAATTAAGCTCTTTTAAACAGTCTGAGAGCGCCTTTAAAAAACGTTTGTTTTCAACGGTTGTACCAACAGTAACGCGAATATAGTGAGGATATCCATAGGCACTCATGGAGCGGATAATCACACCTTTGTACAGCATCTCTGTATATAGTTTATCAGCATTACCTTGAACATCAATAAGAAAAAAATTCGTCTGTGAGGCAAAAGGCTCGCAACCAAGACCTTTTATCTCTTTCATCAACCACTTCATCCCCTGACGATTTTTCAACAGGGTCTGCTCGTAAAAATCAACATCGCCAAGAGCGGCCAAAGCCCCTACCTGGGCAAGAGAGTTCACATTAAAAGGCTGACGCACCTTATGCAAACAGGTAACAATCTCCTCTGCCATCAGACCAAAACCCACCCGCAAACCTGATAAGCCATAGGCCTTTGAAAATGTTCGCAGAGAAACAATGCCACAGCGTCCCGCCTGATTTTTAATAAGGGAGGGCACATCCAGCCACTTATCCAGATCCATAAAATCTACATAGGCCTCATCGAGGACCAGAATAACATGCTCAGGCAGGCTGTTGATAAAATCGATGAGAAGTTCGGGCTCCAGATAGGTACCCGTTGGATTATTGGGATTATCAATAAAGATAAGACGAGTCTTCTCGTTTACCGTATCAAGAATTGTCTGAAGGTCATGGTGCATATCCTTTAAAGGAATAACCCGATTTACCCCGCCCCGTACCTGAACAAATTTTTGATACATAAGAAAGGAGGGATGACTGGTAATAACCTCACTGTCATCCTGAACAAAGGCCTTAACCAAAAACTCTATAACCTCATTAGAGCCATTACCAAGAATAATCTCAGACATGCCAACCCCGGCATACTTGGCAATGGCCTCGGTCAGATAGTAGGCAGAACCATCGGGGTAGCGTTGCATATCACCAAGACTCTCGCCAATGGCCTTTATGGCCTTAGGCGATGCCCCCCAGGGATTTTCATTGGACGCAAGTTTAATAGAATCTGTAATTCCATACTCACGCTCCAGCTCATCAAGGGGTTTTCCCGGTGGATAGGGCTTTATATTTTCTATATTCTCAGGAATATCTAACTTCAAGGCAATCTCCTTTTGAAACAGTGGCACTGTGGAACAAATAATGGGGCAAAGAGCCTTTAAAAAAAATAATCCGTATATAGATCGACTATATATGGATTATTGATCTTCTCGTCACCCTCTCTCATCCATTAGAAATCAAGTTTTCCAGGCTGGATGGCAAGTAACTTTTCAAGGTTATAGGCAACCTTCAACAGGATCTCCTCCTGAAAATGTGATCCCTGTAGCTGAATGCCAACGGGAAGACCATCTTCCGTGAATCCACCAGGAACAGACATACCGGGGATACCGGCAAGGTTTGCCGAAACGGTCATGATATCTGAAAGATAAATGGCCAATGGATCATCGGACTTTGCCCCCAGTTTCCAAGCAGGAGTAGGAGTTACAGGAGAGAGGAGCACATCACAGGATCTGTATGCATTCTTAAAATCTTCAATGATAAGGGTACGCACCTGAGATGCCTTCTTATAGTAGGCATCATAATAACCGGAGGAGAGGGCATATGTACCGATAAGGATACGCTTCTTCACCTCGTCACCAAATCCTGCCGAGCGCGTGTCCTTATACATATCTTCCAGAGTCTTCGACTCCAGATCCCGATATCCATAGAGGGCACCATCATATCGGGAGAGATTAGTACTTGCCTCGGCGGGGGCAATCAAATAGTAGACGGCTACACAGTATTCGGTATGCGGCAGGGAGACATCAACAATCTCCGCGCCAGCACTGGCCAAAACTGCAATGGCGTTACGAACTACTTTCTCCACCTCGGAATCAAGGCCCTTGGCAAAATATTCTTTAGGGATTCCAATGCGCAATCCTTTAACCCCCTCAACAAGAGAGGCTGTATAATCAGGCACCTCCTGGTTGATAGAGGTAGAATCCATGGGGTCATAACCACAGATACTGTTCATAACCAGAGCTGTATCGGCAACCGTTCGACAGAGGGGACCGGCCTGATCAAGAGAAGAGGCAAAGGCGGTTAAACCGTAACGGGAAACACGACCATAGGTGGGTTTCATTCCCACCACCCCACAGAGAGCAGCAGGTTGTCTAATGGAACCACCGGTATCGGTGCCGATGGAAAAGAAACATTCCTGAGCCGCAACCGTCACAGCGGAACCACCGGATGAACCACCGGCAACATACCCCTCTTTCCAAGGATTTTGAGGCACGCCGAAGGCACAGGTTTCAGAGGTCGATCCCATGGCAAACTCATCCATGGTTACCTTTCCTAAATTTACAGCGCCTGCCCCCTGCAACTTATCAACAATCGTTGCATTATAAGGTGCTATAAATTTTTCCAACATCTTGGAACCACAGGTCATTGGCAAATCTTTCACTGCCAACAGATCCTTAATAGACATGGGGATACCGCAGAGAGGATTTGTCTCTCCATTTTGCAGGGCCTTATCGGCAGCCTTTGCCTGGGCAAGAGCACCTTCCTCGTCTACTGTTATAAAACCCTTAACTCTATCCTCAACATCTCCAATTCTTTGGAGACAACTCTGAGTGAGTTCCACAGAGCTAATATCTCCTGCTCGAAGTTTTGCTGCGGCCTCTTCTATGCTGAGTTCGTACGCTTTCATATTTTCCTCAAAAAAAACAGATCAAAATTCGTATATCATCCACAGAATTATTCCACTAATACTAGATAACTCGTGGCACTTGAAAGGCCGTACCATTTTGCACAGGACCATTGGCAAGTGATTCTTCCTGAGATAAAGAGTCTTTTACTATATCTTCACGAAAGGCATTTGTTTTAGAAAATGCATGGGTTGTGGGTAGAACACCCTCGGTATCTACTTCAGCCAATTTTTCCATATAGGACAAAATACCATCAAGTTGTTCTGTCATGCTTGCCAACTCATCTTGATCAAGGTGCAATCGTGAAAGATGAGCTACGTGTTGTACTTCTTTTTCTGAAATTTTCATGTCTTACCCTGTATAATTCAGATAACAGTCAAGAGGCTTATCTGCCTCAAATTTTCCACTTAGCGTAAAATCAACAATACTTCTGGAAAAATATTTTACAATGTCAGCGTCAAATTGAGTTCCAGAACATCTCTCAAGCTCTGCCACCGCCTGTTCTCTTGTCATATTTTCTTTATAATTACGATGAGATGTCATCGCATCATAACTATCAACAACCGTTAAGATACGTGTCAGTTCATCAATCTCGTGCCCCCTTAAACCGGCAGGGTACCCCTTCCCATCCATTCTTTCATGGTGATGACGAATAATAGCAATCTCTTTATCCATAAAACCTAAGGGTTCTATAATACTGGCCCCCACTTCCGGATGTTTCTTTATCAAGGCCCACTCGTCATCGGTTAACTTGCCCGCCTTTTGAATACAGGAGAGATCTATAACAAGTTTACCGATATCATGAAACTGAGCAGCTCTTCGCAATATAGCAATATCCGATTCTGATATTCCCATGGAAAGACCAAGCATAACTGCATATTCAGTTACTCTAGTCGTATGACCCGCTGTATAATAATCCTTCTCCTCCATGGCATTTTGCAAACTTGCCATAAGCTGAACAGTCGCATTTTTAATGCTTTTATTATAAGAGGTTAACAGTTTGTTTTGTTTTTCAAGCTGAGCTGTCTTGATGCGTATCTCATGTTCCAGAGATTTTTTATACTCCTGTTCCCGAAGAATATAGGCGCGCTTCTCCACAGCTCTCTTTATCTGAATATTAAATAGATCCAGATCTTTAATGGGTTTCGTTAAAAAATCATAGGCCCCCATATTAATGGCCTTAACGGCATAATCCATAGAGCCGGCACCGGTTAAAAAAAGAATGGGAATATTAAAACCCAACTTTTCTATAGCATCCATGGTTTCAAAACCATTAAGATCAGGCATGTTGATATCTAAGACAATAACATCAAAGCTATCATCTACCTTAGATATAGCCTCTCCGCCACATGAAGCCAACTCAACCTCATAGCCGTAAACCCCGAGTATTTCTGAGATGGTTTCCCGGACAATAGCATCATCATCAGCTATCAACACCTTCGCCTTTTTCTTAAATAATTCTTTAATATCTTTCATTAAACACCAACATATAGAATTTTATCGCTCGCGAGGAAGCATATTTTAAACATAGTCTGAAAAGTAAAAGAATTACATATTGATATATCAACAGAAAATCTACTGGATGGAAACCAATTTTAACCCTACTATATATATAAAAAACAACCCTAAAAGAGTTCTTTTTAAATGACAGTTAAGAAACTTAGCTACCATAAAGTAAGGATAATGGCAATATTAACAAGTCAAAACCTCTCTGTCCGTGACAATATAATTCATTTTCACATCATGATCTTCTTGTTCAATAATATCAAAAAGTTGAAATTGAAAACAGAGCCCTATTTTTTTCATGTTTTGTGCCTTTTCCCCAGATAAAAATCTATCATAAAACCCACCGCCATAGCCCATTCTCCCACCTCTCCTGTCAAAGAGACTTCCGGGACAAATCACCACATCTATCTCCTCCGCCAAAAGACTATTTTCTTCCATATAGGTAGAGGATGGTTGCGATATTCCATAGGGGCCTTCTTCAAGTAACATCCTAAAATTATTTTCAAAAATTTCTACTGGAATAATTTTTTTATCAACAAGACTAGTCCAGGGAATAGTCACTCGAAAACCTCTGGCCAAAAGCTTATCAACAAGCTCAAAAGTTTCCACCTCACCATTGTAACTTAAATAGACAAAGACAGTTTGGGCCTCTGCCAAAAAATCAGACAATTTCTGAACAGCTCTCTTACTCTGTTCAAAACGTTCTGCATCTGAAAGATTTTTTCTTTTTATTAACACTTCCCTACGAAGAAGATTCATCATACCCCCAATATTCCATAATATGGTCATGTAAAACAGGTCTAAAAACCTTCATTTTCCGAAGGTTATTGTTAAATAGTGCCCTGTTGGTAAGTAAGATAATAATAATATTCTCCTCTAAATCACACCAAAAAGAAGTTCCGGTAAACCCCAGATGCCCCACGGTGTGTTGGCTAAAATATCTCCCCGATGTTGAATAGAGGCCTGAAGGTGTATCAAAGCCATAAGTCCAGTGACTGCCCTGCTGTCTTTGTAAGAAGAGAAGAAGAACATCCCGTGAACAAAAGGACAAAGTTCCCTTGCTAAAGTAGCTGTTAACAATACTTTTACACAATTTAAGCAAACCCTTAACTGTGCCAAAAAGCCCCGCATGTCCGGCATAAGAGCCCATACTTCTACAGTTATCATCATGTACTTGTCCACAGTAATAAACAAAGTTATCAACAATGTTAGATGTTAAAGCACAATTTTCCGGACCCAGATGCTTATTACCTGAAAAACAAAAATCCTCCTCCAGCCCCAAAGGGATAGCTATCTCTTCAAACCAAAAATCACAGAGCCTTTTACCAACTTTTTTCTCAATAATATCAGCTAGCAACATATAACCAAGATCGCTATAGATGCTCTCCCCAACTTCTGCCAAAGGCTCTACATACAAAATATTTTCAATCACATACTGCCAACAATCCTCTTTACAGCTCTCATAAAATTTAACATGAGCAGGCAAACCAGAAGCATGTGACAGTAGGTGACCAATTGAAATATCCCCTTTCTTCCCTGATAAATTTCCATAAATTTCAGAGAGCCTTGTCCCTAAAGTCAAGAGACCCCTTTCTACCAGACAGGCAATACTCAAAGCTGTAACAAGTGGTTTAGTTAAAGATGCCAGATCATAAAAAGTATCCTCAGAAACCAAAAATGTGTTATTATCACCTGTATTCCCACAGTTAACTAAAAAACTTTGCCCCTTCATTCCATGAAAGGCAGCTACTGAAGCGCCAGAAAAAAGTCCCTCTTTAACCCCTTCAACAAGCAAATCTTTAACCTTTTTATTCACTGCCTATCTCCATGAAAGAACATCATTATTTTATTGAAAAATCCCTATAATTTTACTATAATTGTATTATAATTTTTTAAACATATATATTTGTTTTTACTTGAGAATTTAACAAAATGGAAAATACCTCTTTTTCATTTGTTAACAGACTTATCAACAGCTTTTCCACAGGTTTTGTTAAAAGGTAGGTGGAAACACTCTTGATAAACCTGTTGATAACTTTTTCTAAACAATTTCTCTTATTTTAAGAACAAGAGAGAGTTAATTTTTTATCTAATGATAACAATATGTTAAAAGTCTTATACACATATGAACGGCTATAATAATAATAATAAAAAACAATATATATTAAAGGAGTTTTCATGTCTCTGCAGTGTACAGTGTTGAAGCAAGATCTCTTAGAAGGATTAGGTAGCATACAAAACATCACGAATAAAAATGGCACTATGGCCATTCTTTTCAATGTCCTTATAGAAACATCAAACGGTGGTCTTACTCTCACTGCTACAGATCTTGAAATAGGCTTGAAAATATTCATTAAGGCAGAAATTCATGGAGAAGGTTCACTCACCCTTCCTTCAAAGAAAATTTTTGAAATTGTTCGTGAGTCTGGTTCAGAAAAAATATCAATTGAAGAAAAAGAAAACAGCTGGGTTGTTATAAAAGCAGGACAGAGTACCTACAACCTTGCAGGTATGGCTAGTGATGAATATCCAGAATTTCCAGAATATGACGAGGATAGCTTTACCGTCTTTGAAAGCTATCTCTTCCAAGAACTCATAGAAAAGGTTATATTCTCTGTAGCCAATGAACAGGAAAACATATACACCCTTACCTCTATTCTCTTTGAAAAAGAAAAAGAAGGCGATAAGAACTATTTGAAGATGATCTCTTCCGATGGCCATCGACTGTCCATCATGAGAAGGGAAGTTCCTGTTGATTTAACTAATTTCAAAGTAAATCCCGTTACTCTTATCCCTAAAAAAGGTGTTCAGGAGTGGAAAAAATTCTGTGATAACAAAGATTCTATCGAAGTTTCTTTTGAACACGACAAACTTATCCTGCGAAACAATCAGGATGTTATGGTTGTAAGTTTGAAAACAGGAGAATTTCCTCAATACAAGGCCATTGTTGATGCGGTACAGCTTGAAAATTGTTTAGAAATTCCACGAATACCTTTTCTCGATTCTCTCAAAAGAATCAACCTTTTCACTGAGGATGTCTTTCACACCATCCAGTTGGCAATAGATAAAGATTTTATGGTTCTCTCCTCTCAAAATGCTGATCTTGGTAATGCAAAAGATGAGCAGGTTATCGCCTATTCCGGTGAACCCTTAACACTGGGCTTTAACTGTCGATATTTTATTGATACTCTTCAGGCTATGGAATGTGAAAAAATCAAAGCTTATATCAACTCAAGTAATAGTCCTTGTTTGATTAACTCTGATGATGATCCAGGATTTACCAGTATCATTATGCCGATGCAGCTCTAAGTTTGCTAAGCAAGGTTTTTTCGTATAACTTATTGAAAGTACGAACGTTTTACAATTATAAGGAATCAGCGTGACTGAAAAAAATAGCTATGGTGCTGAACAGATTAAGGTCCTTGATGGCCTTGAAGCTGTTCGTAAGCGACCATCAATGTACATCGGAAACACAGGCATAGAAGGACTTCATCATCTTATTTGGGAAATTGTTGATAACAGTATCGATGAAGCTCTTGCTGGCCACTGTCAGCTTATCAAGGTAACTATCCATGAGGGCAATAAGGTAACTGTTGAAGATGATGGACGTGGTATTCCCGTAGATATTCATCCTGTTGAAAAGATATCTGCTCTTGAACTTGTTATGACCACTCTCCATGCAGGTGGTAAGTTCGATCACTCTTCCTACAAGGTTTCAGGTGGCCTGCACGGCGTGGGCATTTCCGTTGTTAACGCCCTCTCCAGTGTTGCTCAGGTAATTGTTAAGCGCAATGGAAAGATGTATCGCCAAACTTACGCCTATGGTGATAAGACAAGCGAATTGGAGATCATAGGTGATTGTGAAAGGACAGGCTCAATAGTCACCTTTCAAGCTGATCCAGAGATATTCACCGAGAGTACTGTTTATGACTATGAAGTTGTCAAAAATAGAGTTCGTGAGCTTGCCTTCCTCAACATGGGCGTCAAAATTCAGCTTAAAGATGAACGAAGCGGTGCTGAAGATAAGTTTCCCGAAGAGGAGTTTAAGTTACCCGGTGGTGTGATTTCCTACGTGCAGTACCTCAATCGTAAGAGAACCACCATTGTTGCTGAGCCTATCTGCATAATTGGTGAAAAAGACGGTGTTGAAGTTGATATTGCCTTTCAACACTTTGATGGATATGCGGAGAGATTGTTTTCGTTTGTTAATAACATTAACACCCGAGAAGGTGGCTCACATGTGGCTGGTTTTCGTTCAGCCCTGACCAAGTGCATGAATAGGTATGCCAACGATGATATTATTCCTAAAAATCTTCGGGAGAAGATGAGTGGTGATGATATCCGTGAGGGACTTACCTGTGTCATCTCCGTGCGTGTCCCTAATCCACAGTTTGAAGGACAGACCAAGACAAAGCTTGGTAATACCGAAGTAAAATCAATTGTTGAATCAATTGCCAGTGAAAAGCTTTCACTTTTTCTTGAACAAAACCCACAGGTAGCAAAGAAAATCCTCTTTAAGGTGGTTGAAGCAGCAAGGGCCCGTGAAGCAGCGAAGAGGGCACGTGATCTTTCCCGTAAGAAGGGTTCAACCAGTCTGTTGATGGCCGGCAAGCTTGCTGAATGTCAGGAAAAGGATCCCGCTAAACGAGAGATTTTCATCGTGGAGGGTGACTCTGCCGGTGGTTCTGCAAAACAGGGTCGTGACAGATCTATTCAGGCTATTCTTCCCCTTCGTGGCAAGATTATGAATGTGGAAAAAGCCCGTTTTGATAAGATTCTGGGAAGTGAAGAGATCAAGAATCTCATTGCCGCCCTGGGCTCTGGCATAGGTAAGGATGATTTCGATGTGGAAAAACTTCGTTATCATAAAGTTATTATCATGACAGATGCTGATGTCGATGGTGCCCATATTCGTACCCTGCTTCTGACCTTTTTCTATCGTCAGATGTTACCTTTGGTTCAAGGTGGATTTGTCTATATCGGTCAACCTCCACTCTACCGGCTTGGTCGGGGTAAGAAGGAGAAGTACTTTCTCAACGATGGAGAACTTAACCATCACCTCTTCCAGCAGGCCAGTGAGGCCATGCGTATCATGCGTGTTTCTGATCAGGTTGTTGTGGAGGGTAGTGAGTTGGTGAGCCTGTTGGAAAAACTCTCCATGTACGAGAGTATCGTTGCCTTTATGAACAGGATAAATATTCTCGAAGATATGCTCTTTTTCCTCCTCGACAATGGCATTAGATCGGCAGATCAGTTTAAGGATAAGGAATTTGTTGAGAATCTTATCAGTAAAATTTCTGAAGAGGAGTTCATCATTGGCAATATACGAATATGCCATTGGCGTGAAGATTGTTACGAGGTTGATATCGCCGTCAGAGGCAAAGTTCAGGTGATGATGACCTTAGGGCCGGAGATACCCCTTATCGGCGAATACAGGAAGGCTCTAGCTCTTTTTGAGCATGTTCAGCTCTTCCTTCGGGGCTCTTATATCATTCATCATACCAATAAGAGTGGTGTCGAACGGGAAATTGCCGCTGAAACCTGGTCAGATATGGTTGATACCATCCGTGATGAATCCTTCAAAGGGAGTCATCTACAGCGTTATAAGGGTCTTGGTGAGATGAATCCTGAACAACTTTGGGATACCACTATGAATCCCGAGAATCGTGTACTTGTTCAGGTCAAGATAAATGATGCAGAGCAGGCCGATGATATGTTCACAACCTTGATGGGTGATAAGGTTGAACCACGACGAGAATTTATCCAGAATCATGCTCTTGAAGTATCTGATTTGGATATTTAATAGATCTATTATCCTTACAAGGCATTTGAACCCTGGTTATCAACATCTCTGTTGATAACCGGAAGGCTCGCATTCCTCAGAGTATAGAAAGTTTATGACTACAGAAAATGAAGCAGTACAGGAACAATTTCCTCAGATATCCATAGAAAAAGAGCTGCAAAAATCTTATCTTGATTATGCGATGAGTGTTATCATCGGTCGCGCTCTTCCTGATGTCCGTGACGGTCTTAAGCCGGTGCATCGACGTGCACTTTTTGCCATGCGCGAACTTGGCATTGCCTATAACAGACCCTATGTAAAGTCAGCCCGTATTGTCGGTGATGTTATCGGTAAGTACCATCCTCATGGTGACACCGCTGCCTATGATACCATTGTCCGGATGGCTCAGGAATTTTCTCTGCGTTATCCTCTTGTCGATGGTCAGGGTAACTTTGGCTCCCTGGATGGTGATTCTGCGGCAGCAATGCGTTATACGGAAGCGCGTATGACTCGAATTGATACCGAGATAGTCTCTGATCTTGATAAAGATACAGTTGATTTTGTGCCTAACTACGATAACTCTCTCACAGAGCCGTCGGTTATGCCTAGCCGGGTACCTAATCTGCTTATTAATGGTTCCTCTGGTATTGCCGTTGGTATGGCTACCAATATCCCGCCTCATAACATTGTTGAGGTTATTGATGGTTTGCTGGCCCTAGCCGATGATCCTAACATAACTGTACATGAGTTGATGTCACTTATCACCGGGCCTGATTTTCCTACCGGTGCCTATATTTGTGGCCGTTCAGGTATTCGTGAGGCCTACGAAACCGGTCGTGGTATTGTTGTTATGCGTGCCCTTACCCATGTTGAAACGAGTAAGGATGGTAAACGCGAATCTATCATCATCACAGAAATTCCTTATCAACAAAACAAGGCAGTTCTTGTTGAAAAGATAGCTCATCTGGTCAAGGATAAGAAGATAGAGGCCATCTCTGAGGTACGCGATGAATCAGATAGACACGGTACCCGGGTTGTTATTGAGCTGAAGAGAAATGAAAATTCCGAGGTTGTTATCAATCAGCTCTATAAGATGACACCTATGCAGAGATCATTTGGTATCATCCTGCTTGCCATTGTTAACAACAAACCTATGATCTTGAATCTTAAACAGATTCTTGAGCATTTTCTTGTCCATCGAAAGGTTGTTGTTTATAGAAGGACAGCCTTTGAGTTGGGTAAGGCTGAAGAAAAAGCGCACATCTTAGAGGGTTTGAATGTAGCAATTAACAATCTCGATGAAGTAGTAACGCTTATCAAAAAAGCGCAAAATCCTCCAGAGGCCAAGACCAATCTGGTCGAGCGTTTTGAGTTGAGCCCTATTCAGGCTCAAACAATTCTTGATATGCGCCTGCAGAGACTGACTGGTCTTGAGCGTGGTAAGATAGCCAGTGATTACGAGAATGTCCTACAAGAGATAACGAGGTTGAAGACCATTTTGGCCGACGAAGCGCTTATTCTTGGCATTATCAAGGATGAATTTTTGGAGATTCGTGAAACCTACGGTGATGAGCGTCGTACCGTGATAATCGATGCAGTTGATGATCTTCTTCCAGAAGATCTCATCGCTCCGGAGGATATGGCGGTAACGGTTACCCATTCTGGTTTTATTAAACGTAATCCTGCTGCCCTCTATCGTTCCCAACATCGGGGTGGTAAGGGTGTGAGTGGAGCCAAAAATATTGAGGAAGATTTTATCTCTGATCTCTATGTGGCCTCTACCTTGGATACCTTTCTCTTCTTTACTAATTATGGCAAAGTCTTCTGGCGTAAGGTTTATCAGTTACCACTGGTGGGACGTACAGCGCGTGGTAAGGCCATTGTTAATCTGCTTGAATTGGACGAGAGCGAGAAGCTTGCCGCCATTCTGCCTGTAACCTCCTTTGAAGATGAGGATAAGTCTAAGACCATCCTTATGGTAACCAAGCAGGGACGAATCAAAAAGACCAGCCTGCAGGAGTTCAGACGACCTCTTCGTAAGGGTAAGAGAGCTCTTACTATTAATGAGGGTGATGAAATCATCGGTGCCTATCTGCTTAACGGTGATGATACTGTTCTTCTCTGTACCAGTAAGGGTAAGGCAATTCATTTCCATGAGTCAGATGTTCGTACCATGGGACGTACTGCAGCTGGTGTCCGGGGAATTACCCTTGGTGAAGACGACGAGGTGGTAAGTGCCATTGTTGCCTCCTCCAATGACTCCATTCTGGTTGTTACTGAAAATGGATATGGTAAGCGTAGTCCCATTGAGGAGTACCGTATTCAGAAGCGTGGCGGTAAGGGTATCATTGGAATCAAGCAGTCTGAACGTAATGGAGATCTTATCTCGGCCAAGCAGGTCAGTGATGAGGAGGAGATTATGATCATTGCCGATTCCGGTAAGATGATTCGAATGAACCTTGAAAATGTGCGGATTATCGGTCGAAGCACCCAGGGTGTTCGTCTTATTAACCTTGAGGGAGATGAGAAGGTTGTGAGCATGGATACCGTTGCCCGTGATGAATCAGATCTCGATGATGAGGTAGATGGGACAGCAGTAGCTACAACGGAGTTGGCGGCCGATGTAAATATTATTCCCGACGTGTCAGAGGATGAGTAATTTAACTCCATCCATTGCCGTTATCGGAGCAGGATCCTGGGGTACATCCCTGGCGATCCTGCTGGCCGGTAAGGGCTATCCGGTACGTCTCTGGGGCCATAATAAGGAGCACATTGACAGGCTTATCAGTGATGGGGAAAACAGTCGGTATTTGCCAGGTATTTCCTTGCCAGAGAGCCTCTATCCTACTCCATCCCTGGAAAAAGCTGTGTTGGGTGCTCAATTGGTATTGATGGTTGTTCCCAGCCATGTGTTCCGTACAGTTTTTCGGGATTTAATACCATTTTTGCCTATTGATTGTCAGATTGTTTCAGCGGTAAAGGGTATTGAAAATAGTACCCTTTCCACTATGCATATGGTTATGGCCCAGGAGCTGGCTGCATATCCTGCTCTGGCGCTAATAGAGCTCGGGGTTATTTCGGGTCCTTCCTTTGCCAAAGAGGTTGCTCAAAAACAGCCAACAGCCGTTACCGTTGGTTTTGCCTCTGCTGATACGGCAAAAAAGGTGCAGGATATTTTTAGTACCGACTATTTTCGGGTCTATACCAGTACTGATATAGATGGACTAGAGATAAGCGGGGCCTTCAAGAATGTTATGGCGATAGCTGCAGGCATCAGTGATGGGCTCTCCTATGGAAGTAATGCCCGGGCGGCACTTATCACCCGTGGTCTTGCTGAAATGCAGAGGTTGGGCGCTGCCATGAATGCTGATCCGGCCACCTTTGCCGGTCTCAGTGGTCTCGGAGATTTATTGTTGACCTGTACAGGAGACCTTAGCCGTAATCGTAATGTCGGCTTGCAACTTGGCAAGGGCCACTCCATTGAACATATAGAGAGTGAGATGTTCATGGTGGCAGAGGGAGTGAAGACCACAAAGTCTTTTTATGATCTTGCCCGGAAGTTAGATGTTGAGACTCCGATCCTCGATGAGGTCTATCATATCATCTATGAGGGCAAGGATTGTTCGCAGGCGGTACAGGATCTTTTGGGTCGAAAGCTCAAACCTGAATAGTAGTTGTTAAAATGGTTACTAAAGGCGAATTGTTGATAACAATTCGCCTTTTTTTTAAGCATTTTTCTGATAGAAGCGCACTGTTTTTTGCAGTTTTTTCCCATAGCTGAATAAGTTATCAACAGGTTTTTTTGTTTAATACGACTGAATGCCAAATTTAAGAAGCAGGCGAGGGAGAACATTGTCAAGATTGAGGACATCCTTATCTCCGAGTTCAATAAGGTTGAAATTATACTTATTGTAAATATCCTGTTTCTTTGTTTTGCGCTGAAGGTATTTCTGATCATTTTCATAGCCCTAGTATTCTATGTAAACCTTACCGGTAGGGATATAAAAATCGGAGTAGACGTCTTCTTCTATGGGAAGTTTTCGTTCATAGGAGTGAACTATTTCTGCCATATACAACCAGTTATCTATTAACATTTCAGCTTTAGATCGAACAAAGTGACCATCAGTTGCTCTGTGCTCAACCTTAAATTTTTCCCGAAAATCATTATCTTGTGTATTTACTGGATCAGAAGAAGGTGCTTTTTCTCCCTGTATATCCTTGATTGTGTTATTTAGAATATTAGATTTTAAAATCATTTCAGGCCATCTGACATAGGGAATACCTGTCCTTTTGTCTTCATCTTGCAGACCTCCATGCTGTATTCCTTGTGGAGTTGTTTTCCAGCCCTTCATAACTTTATATACCCAGCCTAGCTCTGAGAGGATAAAATTCATTTTTTTTGCTGAAATATTATATTTTTTGCCGATGGCTGTCGTTGTAAGAAAGACTTTTTTTTCTGTATTTTTATCTAGTTTTAAATCTATATTTTCGGGCCAGGTTATATATTTCCCATATTGTGCACTTGTTTTAAATTTCCCCCCTGCATCTACACCTAAATTGGTAAGGGACCAAAATTCGCCTTTTTTTTCTATCAAGCCTTTGCTTACAAGGATGATAAACATATCTTTAGAAGTGATATCATTTTTTCCATATTGGTTTTAACCTGTTGTTTATAAGAAGGGATGGAATATATTCTAACTAGTTATAGCTATTGCGGAAGCTGTTTTCAATAGGGCTTTTTGGTTCAGTACAGTTCTATTTCGTGAGAATCAGCGGGGGTGCGAGGAATCTATCAGCTCTGTTTTATAAGTGGATGGGGGAGAAAGTTATGAACAAGGTTGTTGATAAAAAAGGGCGTGTCCATAATGGACACGCTCTTTTTTTTTGCGGATAGGCGCAGCAGGCGCTTGCTGAATCAGCCTAAGCTTTTTCCTGATCAGCCCGGTGCAGATCAGCCAGATGGTTTTGCATACTGAGGAGGAGGAGTCTGGCGCTATAATCTTCGGGGTTTTTCTTAAAGTTTTCCTGTGACTCAGCCAGTATAAGCTCAGCCTGTTCTATCTGTTTCTGCAGGGAATCCATTTGTCTTTTTCCTTATGTTGATAAGTGAGTAATGCTCCTATAATTATTGAAAATAATCAAAAATAAAGAAAAGACAAAGGCAAAACCTTGAGGTAGAGGTATCTGCCGTCCCGATGAATTTCTGTTCTTCATTTGTGCAGTTATATTCATCATCATCATTCACTAATCTCTATCTCTCGTTTTGTTGTATAGAGCATGCGAATCATCTCATATTCAAAGGGTGATCCTGATTGATAGTATCTGAAGGATTGGCGGTGTCGTCTATCAATCGCTGCAACTCCTACAAAGCTCCAGCCCCATGCCGTTTCGCTGATCCATGCTGGTGGCCCATAATAGCCGAAGGCGAGGAGATCAACGCCAAAACCTGCTGTATCACGCAGATTAGAAGGTCCAAGTACAGGCAGAACAAGATAGGGGCCGTTGCCAACGCCATAGTGGCCAAGGGTCTGGCCAAAATTTTCCGTTTGGCGGAGGAGTCCCATATCCGTTGCCGGGTTCCAGAAACCACCAATACCGACGGTACTGTTTACCACAAAACGCAGTAGGGTAATCCCGGTTCCCTTGGGATCCAGCTGAAAGAAATTGTTAATAAAGTTATTGAACTCAAGGATATTGTCTACAAAGCATGAAACACGGTCTTCAACATAGTTGGGCGTGATAAATTCATAGCCGTTAACCACCGGTAGGAAGAGGTATTTGTCAAAGTAGTAGTTGAAGGTATACATTGAGCGATTGAAACCTTCAAGGGGATCGTATACATCATCAACAACATATACCACGTCCGGTTTAACATACTCATTTATGGGGTACATTGGTGCCATTGGTGGTTCGATTTTTGCTGTTTGTTCGGTAAGAGCTGGCTGTGCACAGCCGGCGAGAAGCATTGGAAATAAGAGCAAGAGAGACAGGGCTTGGTATCTTATATTATTTATCATTATTTCCTCCTTTCGTATCCTGAAAAAAGCCGACCATTGCCTCTATATTATCCGGATATGCCATATTTCCACAGTGCCCACCATGGGGAAAAATTTGTGCCCGCTTTCCGAAAACGTCTTTGAGATAGGCAATTTCACCGGGGTGCATGATAATATCGTCTTCATTATGAATCAAACCGATTTTAGCTGAGCTGCGCAGATAGCCTTCGAGACTACGTAAGCTCATCTGCTCAATTATTTCCTCTTCAGTAATCGTTGGGTCAATTTTTTGAAAATGGGGCAGGAATATTCCCTTGAAATAATCAACAAAGGTTAGCTGGCCGAGTACCTTGGCATAATCCGTAAGGCTGTCGCCTCGTTTCAGGACAAGACCCCTGGGAACCACGTAGCCTGCCTGGGTCATTACATCACTTGCAAAGGCCATATTTTGAGAAGAAATTCGAAAGGCAACGCCGATAAGGGCGGCCATGGGGGCATCACTCTTTGGCTTTTCCCGTCGATATGCTCTATAGAGGTATCTATCATTAAATTCTATAGACTCTCCGTGTCTGTATGTCTTGGTAAAGGCCCTTATCCTTTTCTTGTAAAATTCATTAAGGTGATCTATCCCACCGGGAACATTATTGGCGAGCATGTTATCAATTATCACCACCGAATTATAGAGGTTAACCGGGGGATTGATAAGTAATACCTTGCTGAAGTTAAAGGACTTCTCTCTCTCGTCCATATGGGAGAGGAACACCGATTGAGCGGCACCCAGGCTATATCCGGCAAGATAGAACTCCGTCACCTTCATATTTTTTTCTACTTTTTGCCAGATTGCCCGCATGACTCGGTAAAGATCAGCCGAATCCTCTTTCAGGTTACCGGGGACACTACTGGTGGAAGCAGAAACTATAAAATCGGTAAAGCTGGGCGAAGAGAGAGAGATGACATGGTAACCGGCCTGGTAGAAGGCCCCCTGCATAATTTTCATTTTGGGACTTTGAAAACTCGCGCCCGTTCCTGCGATTAAAAAGATAAGGGGGGCCGGACATTTCTGGGCTTGATAGGAGTAGTTTAACTCAGCCATGTTCCAGAGCACTCCCGGCACCTTTCGCTCAGGAAATATTACAATTGATTCGAGTTTGGTGGGAAGTTCCTTGGGCAGTACTGCGGCAAACTCGTCAGGCGTGTTGAGTACCGTTGCCACATATGGATCTTTAAATGGATAATCATAGGCATTTGCCATAGTGCTACTGAGCAGTAACAGGCAAAGCCAGGTACTCAATATTCGATTGATCAGCATCTTTCCTCCCTCAATATAAATTACCATTTACCCAGAGGTCGCTCATATGCTTCCTCTAATCTGGGGGTATGCCCTTTAACATTTGCCATAGAGATAGCTGAAATTTTCAGGTGGGAATAGCGCAGGGGAAAAACAGACGAGCAACCCTTGGTTGGCTATTAGTATTTTATTTCATGAAAATCAGTGGCTAAGGTGAGAATATCACAGCAGACATAGTTTGGGCAAAAAAAATCAGCCATTATCGATACGCAGTGCTTGACGATTTTCTCTGAATTAATAATCAACAGCCTTGATTTAAGGCCGTATCCTGATGTGGTAAGGATGGATTTTATGGAGGAGTAAGGGGGGGGTACTTGAAACGAAAAAAGGGAATTAAAGCATAAGCTTTAATTCCCTTTTTATTCGATGGTCGGGGCGGTAGGATTCGAACCTACGGCCTCCTGCTCCCAAGGCAGGCGCGCTAACCAGGCTGCGCTACGCCCCGACTATATAAAGTTTCAAATAAATGAAACGAATGTACTTGGCTCCCCGGGACGGATTCGAACCGCCGACAAGGTGATTAACAGTCACCCGCTCTACCAACTGAGCTACCGAGGAACACAGAAGCATTAAGAGGTTGTTGTTATCAACCGTGCTCCGTATGGGGCGAGAATATACGGTAATCGGGTCCTGCTGTCAACACCTTTCTGTATGTTTTTTTCTGTTAAAAGGAAAAAACATAAAGACCAAGAAACACATGCTCTTTTTCTCCTTGAAATAGGGTTTTTTTTTGTTTTCCTAGCCTGTAATCTTTTTTACTTGTCGATGGCAAGTGCTGCCCAACTTTGACAGACAGGCATGATTTCTATAGAGTTAATATTTACATGGGCGGGTCGACTGGCAGACCAGAAAATAGTTTCCGCAATATCCGTGGCTGAGAGGTTTTCATGACCAGCATAAACACTACTGGCTCGTTTTTCGTCACCTGAAAAGCGAACAGCGGAGAATTCTGTTTCGGCAAGGCCTGGTTCTATATTGGTTACTCTAATGCCTGTTCCTGCGACATCGCAACGGAGATTACGGGAAAATTGGGCGACAAAGGCCTTGGAGGCACCATAGGTGTTTCCTCCTGGATAGGGATAGCTACCTGCCACCGAGCCAATATTGATAATATGACCGGTTCTATTTTTCATCATCTGCGGTAAAATAAGGCGAGTCATATAGAGAAGACCGCTAATATTAGTATTGATCATTGTCTGCCAATGATCTAAGTCTGCTTTATCTGAGCCCTCCAGGCCGAGGGCAAGGCCAGCATTGTTAACAAGTATATCAATCTGGGAAAATTGTTGAGGAATATTGCTCACAAAATCTTCCACCTCATCTCGCACAGAAATATCAAACTGGGCGATATGAACGGGAACATTTTCCAGTTCTTTTTGTATTGTTTCGAGTCGATCCTGGCGTCTACCGCAGAGAATTAACTGCCAGTTGTGAGCTGCAAAAAGTTTTGCTGTTGCCTTGCCAAATCCAGATGTTGCTCCTGTTATTAGAATAGTTTTTTGCATATGGGGCCTCTCTTTATAGGGTTTCGTAAAAAACTGTAAAGAATTATTTTACAGTAACTATAGGGGTATGCAGGGAAGTATAGTATATAATTAATGAAAAAATGAATTAAATGTTGCATGCGTATTTTTCATGACTGTTGTCATGGATTGTAAGGAGTGATATGCAGAAGTTAGAAAAGACCGTAATCTGCAGAAGGCAGTGTTGTTTTCTTGCAAGATTAATCAACTACTGTACTTTGATAAACAGAGACAGAAAGCGGTTATTAAATCCATATTAAAGTTTTTTAAGAGAACATTATGCTGGAACATCTTTTTTCCCCAAACAAAATAGCTGTTATTGGTGCATCACGACAGGTCGGTGCTGTAGGGCATGACATTGTTAAAAACCTTATTGAAGGAGGTTTTGCAGGTGAAATTATTCCGGTGAACCCTGCCGGAGGTACTTTGCTGGGTTTGCCTGTTTACACAAGCCTTAAGGAGTATAAAGAATCTCTTGATATGGCTATTATTGCTGTAAACAAGGATCTTATTATTGATGTTGTTCAGGATGCGCTGAGCAAGAGATGCACAACTATAGTTGCCATTGGTGCAGGTTTTAAAGAGAGTGGTGACGAGGGTGCCATGCTTGAGCAGGAGGTTTTGACCCTGTGCAAGCGATCCGGTGCGCGCTTACTCGGACCAAACTGTCTTGGTTTTATTAACACCGAATTGAAGATAAATGCATCCTTTGCCGGGCCAATGCCTCGCAAAGGTGGAATTAGTATTTTTTCTCAATCAGGTGCCCTTGCTACGGCGATGCTTGACCAGGCAGAGCAACGCGGTCTTGGTGTTTCTAAGCTTATCAGTGTTGGTAATAAGGCCGATATTACAGAAAACGATTTGCTCAGTTATTTTGCCGCAGATTCGTCTACAAAGGTTGTTGCTGGCTATTTAGAGAATATTGTTAATGGTAATAATTTTCTTAAACATGCCACTCATATATCACGTAAAAAGCCTGTTATTCTTTTAAAATCAGGAACAAGTGAAGCGGGACAAAAATCGGCTACCAGTCATACCGGTGCCTTTACTGGTACTGACACTGCCTATGGTGCTGCCTTTAAACGGGCCGGAATTGTTCGAGCCGATAACTTTGATGACCTCTTTGATTGCACCATGGCTTTTTCTAATCAGCCTCTGCCGAAGGGTAATCGGGTACTTATTATCAGTAATGCCGGTGGAACAGGGACAATTGCTGCCGATGCTGTGGAACATACAGGCTTTAAGGTAGCTGAACCACCGAGTAATAAAACCAACTCTCTCCGTGGTAGAAAACCCATTTATTCGGATATTGAAAGTCCTGTTTATGTTTTGGGTGATGCCCCGGCGGCTCTCTATGTTGAGGCTATATCAACAGCTCAAGAGGATAGTAATGTTGACGCTATTGTTCTTGTCTTAACCCCGGCAGCAATGACCGAGGCGAAAGCTGTACTTCTTGGTATTGCTGAAGTTTTGGATGGTAGCAAACCTCTTCTCTGTTGTCTGATGGGTGGTGGGGCATATGTTCCTCCTATGCATGAGCTCGTTGATGCAGGCCTGGCTATTTTCCCGACTCCTGAACGAGCAGTCGCAGCCTTTTCTGCAATGTATAACCATGCCAGTTGGCGTTCTCTCCCCCCTCGAATTGTTACTCGTTTTCGGGTGAATCGTCGTCGTGCCGGTCGTATAATTCAGCGTAGTCAGGCCAGCGGAGTTCGTCGTTTGGGCGAGGTAAGGGCTAAGAAAATACTTGATGCCTATGGTTTCAATGTACCAGAGGGCTATCTTGTTGATTCAGCAGATGAGGCCGTGGAGTATGCGCGCAGGATTGGTTTTCCCGTGGCCCTAAAGGTTGTTTCTCCCGACATTGTTCATAAAACAGATATGGGTGGAGTATGTCTGAATCTTACCAATGCTCAGCAGGTACAGGATGGTTATGATCTGATGAAGCTGCGGATTAAGCAGCAGCTACCTAATGCCAGAATTCAAGGTGTTTATGTTGAGAAGATGGCTGATCCGGGACTTGAGGTTATTATCGGTATGAACCGGGATCCACAGTTTGGACCTATGTTGATGTTTGGCCTTGGTGGTATTTTTGTTGAGGTGATGAAGGATGTCACCTTTCATCTGGCGCCTATAACCCAGGATGAGGCAATTCAGATGCTTAAAGCCACTCGCTCTTACCAAATTATGGAAGGACGGCGCGGTAATAAGGCTGTTGATATTGTGGCAATTGCAAACGGTCTTCAGAGAATTAGTCAGCTGGCAACGGATTATCCGCAGATAGTGGAACTTGATATTAATCCTTTTATTGTCGGTGAGGTGGGAAGTGATCCAATTGTTGCAGATGCATGTATCACCCTCGAAATTCCGGAAGAGACTCTTTAAATTGAATATGCGGATCATAAGGTGATGATCATGGACTATGATGTAAATTGGCGAAATAACTATAAAGAAATGGTTAGCACAGCAAAACGTGCTGTGAAGCAGATTCGTTCTGGACAGCGAGTTTTTATCGGCACCGGTTGTGGAGAACCAACCGAGCTGGTAAGCGCGATGACCAAACGTGCCGGAGAACTTGCCGATGTGGAGATTATTCAACTCTTCACTAAAGGAAGTGCCCCCTATGCCCAGCAGAAATTTGCTAACAGCTTTCGTATAAATGCCTTCTTTATTGGGCAAAAGGTGCGTGATGCCATACGTAAAGGGGTGGGTAGTTATACCCCGGTTCTGCTCTCCAATGTACCAAACCTATTTAATTCAGGACAGATTCCCATTGATGTTGCCCTTATTCAGGTAACACGACCCAATGCCGCCGGTAAGGTGAGTCTTGGTGTTTCTGTGGATATTGTTCGCAGTGCAATTGATAATGCCTCACTGATCGTTGCCCAGGTAAATCCCAATATGCCATGGACAGGAAGTGACAGTGTTATTGATATTCATGATTTGGATATTCTGGTACCGGTGGATGTGCCACTGCTTGAGCATATTTTGCCTGAACCTCATGAGGTGAGTCGTAAGATTGGTAAAAATGTAGCGGCCCTTGTTCCTGATGGAGCAACCCTGCAGATGGGAATGGGTAGGCTTCAGGAGTACGGTCGCATTCCCTATGCCGTTGTTGAGTTTTTAAAGAATAAGAAAAATCTTGGTATTCATACCGAGATGATAACGGATAATATCATTGAGTTGATTGAATCCGGAGCCGTCACTGGTAGCCGTAAGAGTCGTGACCGGGGTAAGATTGTTACCAGTCTCTGTATGGGAACCAAGAAGCTCTATGATTATATAGATGATAATCCTCTTTTTTGTTTCAGACCTACGGAATACGTGAACGATTCTATTGTCATTAGCGAACAGACAAAGATGATTGCTATTAATATGGCCCAAGAGGTGGATCTGACAGGTCAGGTTTCTTCGGACTCCATTGAGGGGATTCTCTACTCTGGTATTGGTGGTTTGGTTGATTTTAACCGTGGCGCAGCCAGGTCCAAGCAGGGTAAAACCATCATCTGTATTCCTTCAACCAATCCTGAGGGGACGAAATCGAATATTTTATCTGGCCTTAAGTCAGGTGCAGGGGTTGTTATTACTCGGGGTACGGTGCACTATATCGCTACGGAGTATGGTGTTGCCTATCTCTATGGTAAGTCTATTCAGGAACGGGCCATTGCCCTGATTTCCATAGCCCATCCGGCTTTTCGTGAGCAGCTCTTTAATGAAGCGGTGCAGGCGCACTATATTCATCCGGAGTTGGCAGGATTTGAAGATAAGTTTATCGTTTCAGCTGATGATTCGATGCGCACCTCTATGCTGCTCAACGATGGCACTCAGATTAACTTTAGATCCATCCTGCCCACCGATGAGCCTTTGATGCGTGAGCTGGTATATACCCTCTCCAAGGAGACGGTATACTATCGTTTTATGAATCATCAGGCGAACTTCACCCATAGGCAGATTCAGGATTTTGTTTATATTGATCACCGTAAAGATGTGGCTATTGTTGGTGTTGTCCCCGAGGCTCATGGGGAGGATATTGTTGCCGTTGGTCGTTATTATCTTGATACCGAGACGAATCGGGCTGAGATAGCCTTTGTGGTTCATGATAAATGGCAGAATAAAAGTTTAGGTTCTTTTCTCTTTAAGTTCCTGGCTGATATCGCGAAGCGAAATGGCATCACAGGTTTTACTGCAGAGGTATTACGGGAAAACCAGAGAATGCAGACTATTTTCAATCACTCAGGACATAAGGTAACTACTTGCTTGGAAGAGGGCGTTTATAGTTATGTTATTGATTTTTAAATTTTTTTAAATGTTTTCATTTTAGAAAAATGAATAAGTTTGTTAGAGGCTTGCTGTCTCTGGCAAACTTATTTTTTTATAATCCGCACCTGTGTTTGATTTAAATGATGAGGAATTTGATGCGAATTGAAATATACGATACAACCCTACGTGATGGAACCCAGGCTGAAAATTTTAATATTTCTGTCGACGATAAGTTACGCATCGCCCAGGAACTTGATACTCTGGGTGTTGATTTTATCGAGGGTGGTTGGCCGGGGTCTAATCCAGTGACCATCGAATTTTTTAATCGTATTGGAGAGATAGATCTTAAGCATAGCAAGATTGTTGCCTTTGGTTCTACCCGGCATATAAAAAACAGGCCGGAAGAAGATGCAAATCTGCAGGCCCTGCTTGCTGCCAAGACACCTGCCATTATCATCTTTGGGAAAAGTTGGGATATCCATGCAACGGATGCCCTCAATATTAGCCTGGAAGAGAATCTGCAAATTATCGAGGATAGTCTTGCCTATCTACGCCCTCATGTAGAGCATCTCTTCTATGATGCGGAACATTTTTTTGATGGTTTCAAGAATAATGAAGAGTATGCCCTTAAAACTGTGGCAAGTGCCATTGCCGGTGGTGCTGAGCGCATTGTCCTCTGTGATACCAATGGTGGAACCCTGCCCCATGAAATCCCTCCCATTATCAAGCGGGTAAAAGAGTTTGTTGCCGGTTTGAGTGAGACAGTTGGTCTTGGTATTCATCCTCACAATGATTCAGACTCAGCGGTAGCCAATGCTCTGATGGCCGCATCCTCGGGGGTAGAGCAGATTCAGGGGACTATGAATGGTTTTGGTGAGCGCTGCGGAAATGCGAATCTGACCTCAATTATACCCGCCCTAGTCTTTAAGATGGGTTTTGACTGTGGGGTAAAAGAGCACATAAGTCGACTCTATGGTTGTTCACGTTTGGTGACTGAACTGGCCAACCTTCCCCATAACCACTATCAACCCTATGTGGGTAAGTCTGCCTTTGCTCATAAGGGGGGCATCCATGTCAGTGCCGTTAAGCGTAATCCACTTACCTATGAGCATATTGCTCCGGAGCTGGTGGGCAATAGCAGAAGGATTTTGCTCTCGGATCAGGCGGGCCGGGCCAATATTCTCTTTAAGGCCAAGGAGTGGGGAATTCACATTCGTCCGGATGATCCTATCTTGCCGGCCATTATCAAGGAGCTTAAGGAACTTGAGAACCTTGGCTATCAGTATGAGGCTGCAGAGGCAAGTTTTGAGCTTATTATGCGCAAGCTTTTGGGCTTGAGGAGAAACTATTTTTCCTTTCAGGGCTTTCGGGTAACGGATAATAAGTATCGCATGGATAAGCCACCTCTCACCGAGGCAACTATTCGTCTCTCTGTGGGGGGGGTGGAGGTACATACTGCCGCTGGTGGCGATGGCCCGGTAAATGCCCTTGATTCTGCAATCCGTAAGGCGCTTATACGATTTTATCCCATCCTGGAAGAGATGGAGCTTGTCGATTTTAAGGTGCGGGTTCTTTCAGGAGAGTATGGAACAGAGGCCAAGGTACGTGTTCTTATCGAGAGCCGTGATGGTGAGGAGAGTTGGGGTACGGTCGGCGTTTCGGTTAACATAATAGAGGCAAGTTGGCAGGCCCTTATCGACTCTATTACCTATAAATTAATGAAAGAAGAAAAGAAGTAGCAGGATGGCTACTTGGTAAAGATAGCAAAAAAAGGATAACCCGATATCTCGGGTTATCCTCCTTCCCCCCCTCCTCAAAAAATTACCTCTCAAAAAATTCGAAGACTATAGTCCCTATCGCTACAGGATAGTTTTATCCCCTCTTGGCAAAAGAGGAGGAAAAAATTAATGCCTTCCTTTATAAGGCAATGAGTTTGCGTTATTCTCTGTGGAAGTGGTGGGGCTCTATGGTATTATATGGCATGGCTTAAAATAAGAATAATGATGGTTAAGAGGAGGATCTATGAAACCCCCAGTACGAGTTGCTATTACCGGTGCAGCCGGCCACGTTAGTTATTCTCTTATCTTTCGTATTGCAGCAGGTCATATGCTTGGTAAAGACCAGCCTGTAATTCTTCAACTCCTGGAGATCCCTCAGGCAATGGATGTATTGAAGGGTGTGGTCCTGGAACTTGAAGACTGTGCCTTTCCCCTGCTGCACGGTCTTGTCTGTTCCGATGATGTTCATGTGGCCTTTAAGGATGCAGACTATGCTATTTTGGTGGGTGCTCGTCCCCGTGGCCCAGGGATGGAGCGTTCTGATCTGATTCAGGCCAACGGACCTATTTTTACAACCCAGGGTGAGGCCCTGAGTGCCGAGGCAAATCCCGAGGTAAAGGTACTTGTTGTTGGCAATCCTGCTAATACCAATGCCCTTATTCTGCTCAAGAACGCGCCCTATATAAATCCTCGTAATATAACAGCTATGATGCGCCTGGATCACAATAGAGCCTTATTTCAGGTTGCCAAGAAAATGGGCTGTCACTGCAGTGATGTTGAAAAGATGGTTGTTTGGGGAAATCACTCTGCGAGCCAATTCCCAGATATAAGCTATGCTGAAATTGCAGGTGAGAAGGTTGCTAAAGGTGTTGAGAATAATTGGCATGGTGATAATCTTATTCCGATAATTCAACAACGTGGAGCTGCTGTTATAAAGGCTCGTGGAGCTTCCAGCGCTGCCTCTGCTGCCTCTGCTGCTATTGATCATATGAGAAACTGGGTGCTTGGTTCCGGTGGTAAATGGGTAAGTATGGGGGTTTATAGCAGGGGCAACAGCTATGGCCTTGATGAAGATATAATGTTTAGCTTGCCCGTTATCTGTGAAGACGGTGACTGGCGGGAGGTAGCAGGTCTTGAACTCTCCTCTTTTCAACGGGCGATGCTAGAGGCAACGGAGGCTGAACTTCAGGCTGAACGGGAGGCTGTTGCCGATATAATTTAGTAGTCTTCTCTTAAGCAGAGAAAAAAGGTCCCATCCCACAGAGTGGGATGGGACCTTTCTCTTTCTTATGCTCTATGAAAGGTAAGCAGTCCAGTTCTTAGGTGGTGGGGCGGTGTCGTAGCTGTAATCCGACTAAAAAATTGCGTAAAACCTGGTCACCACACTCTCGGTAGTGTTTATGGTCCGCCTTACGAAAAAGGGCACTGAGTTCATGCTTGCTAATATTGAACTCTGCCAGGGCCATAATCTCTATCACATCCTCGGCCTTGAGGTTGAGGGCTATCTTCAGTTTCATGAAGATGGCGTTATTGTTTAAACGTTTTTCTATCTCTGGCTGTGCACCCTCTTTTTTTCCCCTTCTATAGTTGATAAAGCCATTAAGAAAGGCTGCCATCTCCCTGTCTTTACACTTTTTGAAGGCGGTGTCGTCATCTTTTAATAACCAACTGTGTATATCTTCTCGTGTTGTTACGAAGTCGGCTGCAGAAAAAATTTCTACCATTTTGGGGTCACTAAAATCAAAGGTGTAGCGAATTCGACGTAATATATCGTTGTTTGTCATAGGATTATTTTGGTTGAGTTGCAAACTATATATGATGGACCTTGCCTTTGGCTCGGCATCACGAGATCTCTAAGCGGTAATTCTCAGCCATTATATCCTATCTGTTCTATATAACCCCCTATATTCGCAGGAGGGATAGAGGAAAAGTAGCAGGGCAGACACCAGGCTATCTCTTGCGGGAATCATTTGCCTATTGATTTTAAATAGCTACCATAAAAAGGGGGCCTAAATTCGCAGAGCAGGCCTCTATGCCTTTACTATTCCGGTGAGGAGTTATCGGTAAAGACCTGGGCGTATAGAAAAGTCGATAAAATATGGTCATAATTTACAGAACTGCCTTGCAGATAGAGGGGCTTATGGCTAGTGTATAATCTGTTTACTTATAAGATATTACTAACAAAGAGGTCACAATAGCGTTCCAGGCATCCACTGACATCTTTGCCCCTTACTGAAAATAACAAAAATAAAATAAATCTATGTCATTTCCAGCCCTTATAGAAAAGGTACACCGCAGAGCTAATATTTTCTTTCCAAATGAGAGGTATACAGCTGAATTAATAGACGAAATGATAGATGTTGGTGATATATTTATTGAAGCCAAGGATATATTACCCTATCTGCATTCAGCCTTACTCGATGGGAAAATGGTTGAGGTGCAGTTGGATAATAATCCTCGGGTATTTTTCAGCCATCTTCACGATGATCCTCCTCCGCCCTTGGAACAAGAGGAACAAGAGGAACAAGAGGAACAAGAGGAGGCTGCTTATAAGGAGAACAGCTATCTTGAGAATCTCTCTCATGTCATCATGTTTCCCGTAGAGCCTGGTATGGGGAACTATGCCCTGCGTTACAGCCGTTATGTTATTCTTCGTTTTTTTGTTTCGTTTTATGCTGTTGAGGTTGCAGCAGAGTTTCAGGAGGTTGTCTATCAGGATGGAGTTCCTCTGTTTCGTCTGGGTTTTCCCTCCATAGGGCGTATTGTTCGCAAGGCCCGGGAATTTCGAGCTAAGGTAGCAAAAAAAATGGAGTTGATGTTGGTTGTTCAGGCAAGCAGTAAGCGCCCAACAATAGAAACCCGTATTATTGATATCAGTGCCGGGGGTGTTAGTTTTTTTCTTTCCCGTCTAGAACAGAAAAGGATCAAAGTTGATGATGTGTTGCGACTAAAGGTCTATCTGGATCAGAAATTATTGCTCAGCATAGGGGGGAGGGTGAGACATCTCTCCAAGATAAGAACCGGCAGTGGGGTGGAGTTCATCTGTGGCTTTCAGTTTGATTTAGCAAATAGAACAGTTGCAAGCTCTGTTGAAGCGCTGGTTGCTCAGGTGCAGCGTGTTCATCTACATGAACTGGCAGATAAATCTGCCGAGTATGGGTTTTCTGTCCTGGCCTAGGAATCTGTCGGTTTTGTGGCAGCAGATTTGGCAGGTAATCGCTGTTGCATTGTCTGTCCGGTACTTGGAGGAAACTCCGGGCATTTATGTTCTTGAGCGGCCGGGAACATGCTATCCAGATATTTATTGTGCTTTATTCTGCTTGTAGCCACATAGCTAGTTATACCAACTCGATCAAGAAGCTCATAGTTAGGCTCACTAAAATAACAGGTATCTGCAGGTAACACCGATATTTTTTTCTAAAGCGATGTAATTCCTCAATTGCTAGCCCGCTTGGAAGCGGTGCTGTGGGTGGTTTTTCTGGCGGTTTACTCCCTGTTTATTCTCTTTTTATTTTCGTCTTACCAATTTTTCTGCATACGCCTTTTGCTCTTTAACATGGCTGGCAGATGCACGAGCCTCTATCTCTATTTTAGCTTATCTGATTTTTTCAAGACGATCCTCGCGTCTGGCAATCTGCTGTTGTCACTCTCTTCTGTTTTATTCAGCAATATTTCAATTTTTGTTTGTAACTGCTTTTCAAGTTGACAGGCTCGCCCATAACTAAGAGCCCTATCTTTTGAAGCATTAGATTTGACCTTGCTTCCATCAAGGCTGACACCATCAAAGCGAAGAACTTCCATTTCATGAGCTATATAAATAATCAGGACAAAAAAAAATTTGTAAATGAGGGAGAGAGGGATGTCTGCAGGAGGCTATAGTGTCGTGCCGGGATGACAGTTGCCCGTGATATATCGAAAATCAACAGAGTCATAAGTGACTTTTACAATTTTACAATGGCAAAACATTCCTGTCGCATATCCGTAGAACAAAAGAAGGGCTGTCGTCATTTCTTGGTTATATATTTTACTGTTTTGACCGATATATTAATTCTTAATTGCAGAAAGAGTCAATGGTCAGGCAGGAGTGCTGAGGAACCAAATTCATTGTTGAGAATTTTGCTGGCCTGTCCGCCTGGCCTGCCTGAAGTAGGGCATTGCCCTTTCCAAGTAGAGATCTTTCGGTCATTTTCTGCTGTCTTCTTTGGGAGAAGATATTAATATTGAGTACTTTTTTTGCCTTCTTGCAAGATATTAAAACTCTAGGTACATATATATTGTAAACTTTGTTGTAATGAAATTTTTTTATGGCGAGGCGCTGTTGAAGGAAAGTATCTTTATGGCAGAACTTTTTAATTTTAAATATAGATTAAGACCTTGCGCGATGTCTATAGACTCTACAGGGGCAGACAAGAGAGGGACTTTTGAATAAAAATGCTATGCAATTAAATAGTTATAGGGCTGAGCCATTTCAGTTTCGGGCACGTCGTCATACCATGATGGTTTTGTATCTGCTTGAGCCAGATCATCCTGATTTTATAGAAATGTTACAAAACAAGATTGAGCGAGCAAGGAATTTTTTTGATCATGCTCCGGTCATTGTTGATTTAGGTGGATTTGTTGGTAAAGAGATATCGGTAACGATCAAAGAAATTTTTATATTACTTCGACGTGCCGGTTTGATCCCCTTGGGGGTTCAAGGTGGAGATGCTCAGCTGCAGGGGGAGGCGGCAGGTTTTTCTATTCCTGTTGTTCCTGAGCTAGGAAGAAGGTGCGATGGGCAGGCTCTGACTGAGATTCTCCTGCAACCACCTGAGATAGCTGATTCGGTGGTAGAGGATGTTGCGCCCCTGGAGGCTGTATCTCCAACAACCCTGTTGATAACGAGCCCTATTCGTTCCGGACAAAGAGTATATGCCGAAGGTGGAGACCTTATCTGCACAGCAACTGTTTCAGCTGGTGCTGAGGTCCTTGCCGATGGCAATGTTCATGTTTATGCCCCTCTGCGAGGCCGTGTTTATGCGGGGGTGAAGGGGGATATCAAGGCGGGTATTTTTTGTAAATCCCTTGAGGCGGAATTTGTTTCAATTGCTGGCAATTATAAGGTCAGTGATCAGTTTGATGAAAATATCCGTAAAAAGAGTGTGCATATTTTTTTGCAGAAAGAGAGACTATTATTAAATATCCTGTGATCTTTTTATGAAGATGAAATGGGAGTTATAGAAGGAGAGGAGCAATGGCTAAAATTATTACTGTGACATCGGGTAAGGGTGGTGTTGGCAAGACAACCTCCAGTGCGGCAATTGCCACGGGCCTGGCCTTGCTGGGCTATAGAACAGTTGTTGTTGATTTTGATGTAGGTTTGCGTAATCTCGATCTGGTGATGGGCTGTGAGCGACGGGTGGTTTTTGACTTTATCAATGTCCTCCGGGGTGAGGCAACCATTAACCAGGCACTGATTAAGGACAGACAGGTAGATAATCTTTATATTTTTCCAACTTCTCAGACCAGGGATAAGGATGCCCTGGATAAGGAAGGGGTTGGACGTATATTCGAAGAGCTGAAAAAGGATTTTGATTATATTATCTGTGATTCTCCGGCCGGTATTGAAAAGGGAGCCCTGCTTGCCCTGTATTACGCCGATGAGGCTATTATTGTAACCAACCCTGAAGTATCTTCGGTACGTGATTCAGACCGTATTTTAGGGGTGCTTGCCTCTCGTAGTTTGCGAGCAGAGCAGAATCTTGAGCCTGTAAAGCACCATCTGATTCTTGCCCGTTATGATGCCGTCAGGGTTCAAAGTGGCGAAATGCTTACCCTGGAAGATGTTCTTGATATTCTTGCTATTCCACTTATTGGCGTAGTTCCTGAATCAAAGGCTGTTTTGCGGGCATCTAATGTTGGCAGGCCTGTAATCCTTGACGGGGAAAGCGACGCGGGCCAAGCCTATGAAGATGCCGTTGCCCGTTTCCTTGGCGAAGAGCGATCAATGCGTTTTTTGACAACGCCCCCGAAAAATTTCTTTAACAGGTTATTTGGGGGGGACTCATGAGCCTCTTTAGCTTTTTTAAAAATGAAGAGAAACCGTCTTCTGCGGCCAGAGCCAAGGAACGACTTCAGGTGGTTATAGCCCATGAACGCGGGGCTGTGGAAAGGCCGGATTATCTTCCCCAGTTACAGAGAGATCTGTTGGAAGTAATTAAAAAATATGTTGATATTTCAGAGGACAAACTGGATATCAAGGTAGACTGTATTGGTGGACTATCAACCTTGGAGGTGAATGTGGAGCTGCCGGATAGTTAATGTTAGTATGGCTGTTTCCCAGGTGTGATGACAGGGCATCACATCTCATGCTTGTCCCCTGGCAGGGTTTTATTTAAGAGCAGATAGCCAAGCAGTCCGGAGAAAAGTGAACCCATAATAATTCCCAGTCGTTCATCAAATATGAGTCCTGTGATAGCCTGATCAAAGGCCAGGGAACCCACGAAGAGACTCATGGTGAATCCTATTCCTGCCAGAGCTGACATGCCTGTAACCGTAGACCAGTTAAGATCAACGGGGAGTTTGGTGAGGCGGAGTTGCACCCCCACCCAGAGAAAAGAAATAATTCCCAGGGGTTTACCTATAAAGAGACCCAGGGCAATACCCATTGGCACGGCATGGGTGAAAAAATCCATGCTTATATTGGTGAGGTTGATGCCTGAATTTGCAAAGGCAAAAATGGGTAGAATAATGAAGGTTGCGGTGCCTTGCAGGTCGTGTTCAAGGTTTTTCAGAGGCGACTGCCCAGGGTGTTTCCGAGAATACATGGGGATGAACATGGCAAGGATTACGCCAGCAAGGGTTGCGTGTACACCTGATTTGAGCATGGCAATCCACATGATTGAGCCGATGAATATATAAACAGTGGTGCGCTCCACCTTGCATCTGTTGACAATAAAGAGGATGAGCATACAGAGAAGGGCGATCAGGAGGCCGGGAAGATAGATATCATTGGTGTAAAAACAGGCAATGATAAGAATGGCTCCAATATCATCAAAGATGGCAAGCGTGGTAAGTAGTATCTTGAGGCTTGTGGGCACCCGTGAACCAAGAAGAGAGAGGATACCAAGGGCAAAGGCGATATCTGTGGCGGCAGGAATGGCCCAGCCCCTTAGGGCAACGGGATCCTGATAGTTGAAGGCAAGGTAGATACAGGAGGGTACCACCATTCCTCCCAGGGCACCGATGGCCGGGAGAATAATATTACTCCGCTGGGAGAGACCTCCTTCAAATATCTCTCTTTTAAGTTCTAAACCCACCAGAAAAAAGAAACCTGCCATGAGTCCATCGTTTATCCATAGCAGAAGTGGCTTGGCAATTTCCAGTGGCCCGAAGCGTACCTCCACCGGAGTGGTGATCAGCATACTGTAGAGGTAGTGGCCTGGGGAGTTTGCCATGATAAGGGCAAGAGCGGTTGCAAGCATAAGAAGTATGCCGCCTATGGAGTTGCTCTTTAATAGAGCGAAGACGGATTTTTTTTCTTTTTGTGTTCCCATGGTGTCCTGTTGGCGGAGTTTAAATAAGGGAGGAATCCTTCCTTGCTTTTTTTCTGTCTCTCTTGTAGACGCTTGAGAGAAGGGAAGAAGATTAATCCCTTTTAATGAAAACTTATCGTAGGTAAAATTAAAAAGCAAGAAATTGACGGAGCTTATCCGTCTAGCGGAGATTATATTATGATGATAAATAGAGGCGCAGTTTTATTACGATATAAGCAACCTATGGTTGATTGGGTAAACAGCACTCACCCTGCAGATGAAGAGCAGGAGGTTTTAACCATGGCGGCTCTTAATGCCGACAGAACTATTTTCCTGGTTGACGATCGCGATGTTGAGGAGCTCGATCAGTGGCTTGCCCTGAATTTCGTTCAGCTTTTTGAGACTGAGCTTGAGGATTGGTCTGAGGATCAGAAATTGTGGCCAGCACCTCTTGATATGGAGACATTTTTGAACTGGTTTGAGGTGGAGTGTCATGGCCTTATTATTGATACTGTTGGTGCCCCAATTGTTGCCATGGACGAGTTCATGGATGATGTAGCCGAGTAATATCTGTAAGAAGAGAGAAAGATGAGCCGTTTGCAAGCTAATTTACTCCTGAGCCTTGCTGCTCTGATTTGGGGAAGTAGTTTTGTTGTTCAGCAGATAGGTACGGGGAATTTGGATGCCGCCTCTTTTACGGGAGCTCGCTTTTTGCTTGGCTCCCTGGTGGTTCTGCCCTTTGCCCTTAGGCAATTTTTGCATGTTCAAAGGGAGGTCAGGGCCTTTACGTTGAGGGACGGGTTGGGAATTGCCCTTACCGGGTCTGTCCTCTGTGTTGCTGCCGCCCTGCAGCAGTACGGTATTCTTCGTACCACGGTGACAAATTCAGGTTTTTTAACGGCCCTATACGTACCCATGGTGCCTATTTTGGCCCTATTGGTTTTTCGTAAAAAACCTCATTGGTCTGCCTGGCCAGCCTCCATATGTTGTTTTGTGGGTACCTATATTATGAGCGGAGCTCAGAATGTGGTGCTTGCCAGCGGCGATTTGTGGGTAATTTCCAGTACCATCTTTTGGGCCAGTCATGTGCTTCTTATTGGTATTATGGTGCAAAAAACTGAGGCACCTCTGGTTGTGGCCTGCGGGCAATTTTTTATCTGTGGAATTTTAGGCCTTTTTTTGGGACAATATTTAGAGTCTCCAGATCTGAATGTCTTTGCCGGAGCCTTAACGGGGATACTCTGTATGGGCTTTTTTTCTGTTGCCCTTGCCTTTACCTTTCAGGTTATTGGTCAACGCTATACTCCGGCCCCGGATGCGGCTATTATTTTAAGTTCGGAGACGGTCTTTGCCGCCCTCTGTGGCGCAATTTTTCTTGGTGAGCGGGTCTCGGATTTTCAGCTCGCCGGTGGTCTGTTGATTTTTGGGGGGATTATTGCTGTTGAGATTCTGCCAATGTTGAAAACAGCCAGGATTTTGTCGTAAAATTGGGGATAAAACTGCTTTACAGATGAAAAAAAGAAGGAAACTTCTTGCAATGTCATTTGAAAATAGGTAACAAAGCGCATACAAAAACGTAGATGTTTTGCCAAGTGCGCTAAATGTCGTTGTTTGGAGGTGTTTTTTGGCCATTGACAATACGTTGTAAATAATAGAACTATTTTCCTTTAGGAGGTTGTTATGTCCCTGCATATTGCAGATCATCCTCTGGTAAAGCATAAGCTTGGTCTTATGCGCCAAAATGATATTTCCACAAAAGATTTTCGTGCTCTAGCCTCTGAGATTGCCAGGCTTTTGACTTATGAAGCTGTGAAGGATCTTCCCACCGAAAAACATATTGTTGACGGTTGGGCCGGTCCCGTTGAAGTCGATAGACTGAAGGGTAAAAAGATTACCATTGTACCGATTCTTCGTGCCGGACTTGGTATGATGGACGGTGTTATTGATCTCATCCCTTCTGCAAAGGTTACTGTTGTAGGCTTCTATCGGGATGAAGAGACTCTTGAGCCCGTTGAGTACTATGTGAAAACAGCCAGTGAGATGAGTGAGCGCGTTGCCCTCATTATTGATCCTATGCTTGCAACTGGTGGAACCCTTATTGCAACCATTGACACCCTTAAGAAGGCTGGTAGCAAGAAGATCAAGGGACTTTTCCTGGTAGCTGCCCCTGAGGGTATCAAAAAGGTTCAAGATGCCCATCCAGATGTAGAGATCTATGTGGCTGCGGTTGATGAACGGCTTAATGAGGCAGGTTACATCCTGCCTGGCCTCGGTGATGCCGGGGATAAGATATTTGGTACCAGATAGTTTGTTTGGTCATTGCCGAAAGGCAATGACCATTTTTTTTGTGCATTTATTAGGTGGAGAAGGACATGTGCTGTTCTTCCTTTTTTTTAAGAGTCCTGGCATCTTGCTGCGACTCTGTTTTTATGTAAGGTAGGAGTGGTTCATATGGATGGAAAAAATTCTCTTGATTATAACTTTCGCTTTCGCGATTGTTTTCTGGGGGCGCAGATGCTCTTTGTCGCCTTTGGTGCCCTGGTACTTGTGCCGATTTTAACGGGACTTGATCCCAATGTATCACTTTTTACAGCGGGTATTGGTACCCTCGTCTTTCAGGTGATCACCAGGGGGAAAATTCCTGTATTTTTGGCATCTTCCTTCGCCTTTATTGCTCCTATTATATATGGGGTCCAAACCTGGGGGGTGGCGGGAACCATGTGTGGTCTTGCTGCTGCCGGTGTCTTTTATATTATTTTGAGCTTTTTCGTTCGTTATTTTGGTACAGGTATTGTGCATCGATTACTGCCTCCGGTGGTAACCGGTCCCGTTATCATGGTCATTGGTCTGGTGCTGGCCCCCGTGGCGGTCCATATGGCCACCGGCCGAACAGGTGATGGCTCTGCCTGGTTGGTGCCTTCGGATACCGCGGCTATCATTGCCGGTGTCTCTCTGGTGACCACTATTTTGGTAACTCTCCTGGGTCGAGGCTGGTTAAAGCTTGTGCCCATCATGTGCGGTATAACCGCAGGCTATATTACCTGTCTTGTCCTTGATTTCAGCGGTTATACGTGCCACGTCATCAGGCCGCCTTTGATCCAGGCGTTTTGGCCAACTACACATCTTCTCAGCTTCTATCTTTAAAGCCGATCACCGATAGTGCCTGGTTTGCCATACCTCACTTCACCTTTCCCGAGTGGAACTGGAGTGCCGTGCTCTTTATTGTCCCTATTGCCATTGCCCCTGCTATTGAGCATTTTGGCGATGTACTGGCCATTCGCTCTGTTACCGGAAAGGACTATTTGGAAGAGCCCGGAATCCAAAATACCCTGCTCGGTGATGGAGTTGCCACCTCCATAGCCTCTTTTCTCGGTGGTCCCCCAAACACCACCTATTCCGAGGTGACGGGAGCGGTTGCCTTGACCAAGGCCTTTAACCCTGCAATTATGACCTGGACTGCCCTGACAGCAATTCTCTTCTCCTTTGTGGGTAAGATCGGTGCCTTTCTTGCCACTATTCCAACTCCTGTCATGGGTGGAATTATGATTCTGCTTTTTGGTATGATTACCGTAATCGGTATTAATACCTTGGTGAAGGCAGGCTCTGACCTTAGTCGTCCCCGTAACCTTGTTATTGTCTCTGTTATTTTGGTATGTGGTATTGGTGGGATGAAGTTTACTGCCGGTGCGCTTGCCATTGAGAAGATTGGTCTTGCCGGTATACTTGGCGTGCTCCTCAATCTTATTTTGCCAGCAGAGCGTGAGGAATAGAGCTTTACTCGACATAAGAGCATAAATTGTATTGAAAAATAGGCACATTTAGGGTTCTTTTGGGGCTCTTGGTGACAGTTTTTTACTATTGTGTGGTGTCTGGAAAAGACATCACTTTTTTGGAGACATTATGGATTTCCCTATTGATTTAAAAGAATATACCCCGCTGAAGTTTGATCTTGGTCAGACAGAGATGACCGATGAACAGCGTCAGACATTGAAGAAAAACATTGATGTTGTGCGGGATGGTCTTGTCTTTTTCACAGCTCTTGCCAATGTAAAAAGCCTTGGTGGTCACACCGGTGGTGCCTTTGATATTGTTCCAGAGCTTCTCATTGTTGATGGCTTTATGAAGGGCAGTGACTCCATTGTTCCCGTATATTACGATGAGGCGGGTCACCGTGTTGCTATTCAATATATGATGTCCGTACTCAATGGATATAATGATGCTGAGGCTCTCTTTCACTACCGTGAGTTTGGTAAGGGTTTTTATGGTCATCCCGAGCGTGACGAGAGAGACGGTATCTTCTTCTCCTCTGGTCGTCTTGGTCATATGTGGTCCCATGTAAATGGAGTGGCTGAATTTGATCGTGATAAGACCCTTGTCATGTTTGGTAGTGATGGCTCTCAGATGGAAGGTGACGATGCCGAGGCAGCTCGCTATGCCGTTGCCCGCAATCTGAATGTTAAGCTCTTTATCGATGATAATAATGTGACCATTGCCGGCCATCCCTCAGAGTATATGAAGGGATATGATCTGAATAAGACCCTGAGTGGTCATGGTCTTACCGTCTCCGAGGGAGACGGCGAAGAGCTCGATGGGCTCTTTGCCCGTATTCAGCAGGCCTTTACTCAGAGCGGTCCCGTTGCCGTTATCAACAAGCGTCCCATGGCTGTTGGGGTTAAGGGAATTCATGGTCTGCCCAAGGGACATGATGTTATTCCGGTAGACATGGCCGTTGAATATCTCACTGCCCGTGGCCAAAACGAGGCAGTTTCTTACCTGCAAAACTTCAAGACCGAAAAAACTAAGCGAAGCTATCTGGGTTCAAGTCCGGAGACCGCCAAGAGCCGTGATGAGTTTGGTAAGATCGTCTGTGGTTTGCTTGACGAGATGAAGGAACCGGAGAAAAGGGTACTGGTGGTTGATTCTGATCTTGAGGGATCCTGTGGTCTGCATCATATTCGTAAGAATCATCCGGAGGTCTATGTCAGTGCCGGTATCATGGAGCGTAATAACTACTCCGTTGCGGCAGGCTTTGGCTCAGAGGCTGGCCGCCAAGGAATTTTTGGTACCTTCTCTGCCTTTCTTGAGATGTTGATCTCTGAGATTACCATGGCTCGTCTTAACAGAGCTAATGTTCTGGCTCACTTCTCCCACGCTGGAGTGGATGAGATGGCTGATAATACCTGTCACTTTGGTATTAATAACTTCTTTGCCGATAACGCCCTGGCCGAAGACGATAATACCCGTCTCTACTTCCCGGCGGATGCCCTGCAGATGAAGGCTATCCTGCAGAGAATCTTTCATGATATGGGTCTGCGTTTTGTTTTCTCCACCCGTTCAGCCACTCCATTTCTCCTGTCAGAGAGTGGTGAGAAGATCTACGGTGAAGGATACTCCTTTGAGCCTGGTGAAGATGAGATCATCCGTGAAGGTAAGGATGGCTATATCGTAACCTATGGTGAGATGACCTATCGTTGCCTTGATGCCATTGAGCAGTTGAAGGCCGAGGGCATTGAGGTTGGTTTGATTAATAAGCCAACCCTGAATGTTGTCGATGAAGAGATGATCGCTAAGGTGGGTGCAAGCCCACTGGTACTGGTGGTTGAGAGTCAGAACACCAAGACCGGTCTTGGTTCTCGTTATGGTAGTTGGTTGCTTGAGCGTGGATTTGCTCCGAAATACTCCCTGCTTGGCACCTCGCGTCCGGGCCAGGGTGGCATTAGTGAACAACTTGATTTTCAGGGCATTGATGTCGACGGCATCAAGGCTAAGATTAAGGCCATGCTTTAATCGGCTGAACGCAATATCTTAGATAGCAGTGTAATCAGCCTATATTCTTATGGAATATAGGCTGTTCTTTTTTGAGGTGGCTGAATATGGCAGATGAAAAAAATCTTGTTTTACGTCTTGGCGGAAATGGCAGGACCTTGCTTACCAGTGATGGAAAAATTGTTCATCCTCCTGCCGGTTGGAAATTACTTCCCCCCGGTGATGCCGGTCTTACCCGCAGGGTAAAGGCCATGGGCTCGCACTGGTTGGTTCAGGAAAAACGGGGTCGTCGTACCTATTCAAAGGGGATTTGGGCCAAGGGTTCTCATATAGTTCATGCCCGGGAGGAGATCGAGGCCAAAAGAGCCACCCCTGCCTACATAAAAAAGATGGCTACCGATGTAAAGAGGCGTGAAAAAAAGCAGGAGGAGTATGTGGACGACTTTCATCAGGCCATCCTTCTCTATTTGCAGTTTCATCGTCGTCACAGTATGATAGCAGAGAAAATAGCAGGTCAGGTGGCCCGGCATGCAACTCCTGTGGGTAGTGGAACCGTTGCCAGGACTCAACGTATTCCCCTGGAAAAACGAGCGGAGGCGGCCGTTATTGCCTGGATGCGACATAAAACCACTGCCTATGATCAGATGAGTATTGCCCAAGTGAAGGGCAGACGTCGTGAGGTGCGCCGGGAGTTGGCCCATCAGTCTGTTAATCTCTTGGCCAGATATCGTCAGGGAGATGATATTCCGCTGACCTGTCCTCTCTATCGGGCTGTAGCTATTACATCTCCGCTCTAATAGCTACGATCACGAAAATTTATGCCTTTTTACATTTGCGCTTATTTGAATATATGCTAAAAGAGTGTTTTACTTTTTTTTGCCTGATTTTGCGTTTACGATTTTCGCAGAGTCGGGCCTCTGTTATTTCAGCTGTAGCCCTCAGTAGCATTTTAAAAGATTAGCATGGACGTTATTGTGATCTTTTATTGTGCTCTTTGTTGATATTTATTGTCGTCGATCTGTGAAGATTGATCTGGATAAAGATTGTTGACCTTGTTTTAACGAAAGTGTTGAGAGGTGATGTTTTTGCGCAGGTTATTGGTCAGCCAAAGCTCGCGTTCAGGTGTCTCCGACTGTAGTTTTTAAATGAAAATCGTTTTGAGGAGAGGAAAATGCGCTTATTTAAGGTACTGTTGGCAATTGCTCTGACCATGCTTGTGGTAGGAACATCTCAGGCAGCTAAAAAAGAAACCAAGGTGGGTTTTGTCTATGTATCTCCAATCGGGGATGCGGGATACTCATATGCCCATGATCTTGGCAGACAGGCCGTTGCTAAAATGCCTGGTGTTTCAACATCCTATGTTGAATCTGTTCCAGAAGGTCCCGATTCAGAGCGTGTTATTTCGAATATGGCTCGTAAAGGCTATGATGTGATTTTTTCCACCAGCTTTGGCTATATGGATCCTACCCTGAAGGTTGCTAAAAGATTTCCTAAGACAGCTTTTCTGCACTGTTCCGGTTTTAAAAAATCTGCAAATATGGGTAACTATTTTGGCCGTATGTATCAGGCCCGTTACCTCTCAGGTATGGTTGCCGGTTATATGACCAAGAGCAATACCATCGGTTATGTAGCTGCCTTTCCTATTCCCGAGGTAATTCGTGGCATTAATGCCTTTGCCCTTGGTCTGCAGTCCGTTAATCCTCAGGCTGTGGTTCGTGTTGTCTGGACCAAGACCTGGTACGATCCTGCCACCGAGAAAGAGGCTGCAAAATCTCTTCTTGACGTAGGTGCCGATGTGATCGCTCAGCATCAGGATTCCCCGGGCCCACAGGAAGCTGCTCAGGAAAAAGGTGTATACTCAATCGGTTATAATTCCGATATGTCAGTTTTTGCTCCTAAATCTCATCTCACAGCCCCTGTCTGGAACTGGGCTCCTTATTACACCAGTGTCGTAAAAGAGGTTCAGGCCGGTACCTGGAAGGCGGATTCTGCATGGCTAGGACTTGAGACCGGGGTTATTGCCCTTGCTCCCTATGGGGATATGGTTCCACAAGATGTTCGGGACGCGGTTGAAGTACGTAAGCAAGAGATTGCCAGCGGCAAGTACAAGGTTTTCGCAGGTCCCATTGAGGATCAAAGTGGTAAAGTGCGAATTGCTTCAGGAAAAACTGCAAGCGACGAGTCTTTGCTCGGTATGATGTGGTTTGTGAATGGTGTTGTTGGTACCACCGAATAACGCAATTTTAGGATGTCTCCTTCAGCCTATGCGTTGAGGGAGACGTGCAAATATTCTCTTTTACACGGATACGTTGATGCTTCAGTTACGCGTCGCGAAAAGACAGGAATCTCTTGGCTGGGGTTCCTTTTTTGTTTTACTCGCAGCCCTTGCCCTCTCCCTTGTCCTGAGTGGTTTTCTTCTCTATCTGCGAGGAACACCACCCCTTGATGGGCTCATTGCCATGTTCACAGGTGGCTTCGGCTCCAAGTGGGCCCTTGAGGATAGTTTATTAAAGGCTATTCCCATTTTCCTCTGTTCACTGGGGGTGGCAGTTGCCTTTCGTCTTCAGGTGTGGAATATCGGGGCAGAGGGGCAATTTGCCCTGGGAGCCATCGGCTCCACCTGGGTTGCGCTTACCTTTCCAAATTTACCGGGCTTTCTTATGCTTGCTGCCATGATCCTTATGGCGGTTCTTGCCGGTGGCGTTTGGGGGGTTATTCCCGCAATCTTAAGACAAAAGTTCAAGGCAAATGAGATCATTGTCACCCTGATGATGAACTATATTGCAATCCTTATACTTCAATATCTGGTCTACGGTGCCTGGAAGGATCCAAGTAGTTTTGGTTTTCCCATGACCCGCGAATTTAGCGAGGCAGCCATTGTTGGTAAGATAGGTGAAAGCTCTGTCAATTGGGGATTGGCCCACTGCTTTGTCTTGGGCGTGGTCGTCTGGGCATTTTTTAAATTTACTAAAACAGGTTTTGAGCTGAAGGCAGCCGGTTCCAGCGTTCCGGCGGTAAAGTATGCCGGTATTCGTTATGACTTTCTGGTGATTTTGGTGATGGGAATCAGTGGTGCCCTTGCCGGTTGGGCCGGTTTTTTGGAGGCCTCTGCTACCACAAATCGTCTGCAACCTGCAATCATGGTGGGCTATGGCTATACGGCCATTGTTGTTGCCTGGCTTGCCCGTCTTCATCCTCTAAGCATTGCCATTGCCTCCTTTCTTCTTGCAGGGCTTCGAGTGGGGGTTGAGAATTTGCAACTCGACTTTCAGGTACCAGCGGCCTTTGGTGGTATTATAGAGGGACTCATCTTGCTTACGGTACTTGCCGGTGGCTTTTTCACATATTATAAAATTGTGCGGAGAAAATAGTGGGCATTGAAATTATTATTCCTCTCCTCGCGGCAACGGTTCAGGCGGGAACGCCTGTGCTTTTAGCCACTTTGGGTGAGATTTTCACTGAAAAATCAGGCGTTCTCAACCTTGGCGTTGAGGGGGTTATGCTTGTTGGTGCCCTGGCAGGATTTGTGGTATCACGCTATACCGGTGATCCTACTCTGGGCTTTTTGGCAGCAGGCTGTGCGGGGCTTCTGCTTACCTCTCTCCATGGTATTGTTTGCCTGTGGTTTCAGGGTAATCAGGTGGTTTCCGGGCTTGCCCTCACCATCCTGGGAACGGGTCTTGCCAACTATCTCGGCACCTCTTTTGTCGGCCTGTCGGCGCCTGGCTTCAGCCCTGTAAATGTACCTTTTCTCTCAGCAATTCCTGCTATCGGGCCAATATTTTTTCAGCACGACCCGTTGGTATATGTCTCCTATCTCATTCCCTTTGTTCTCTGCTTTTTGTTTAACTCAACTCGTTTTGGCCTTTCTCTGCGTTCCGTGGGAGAATATCCGGCAGCGGCTACGGCTGCAGGCATTAATGTTAATGCCTATCGTTGGGTTGGTATCTGGGGTGGTGGCTTTTTAATGGGCCTGGGTGGTGCCTATCTGTCGCTTGCCTATACTCATATGTGGACAACAAATCTTACCGGTGGTAGAGGTTGGATTGCCGTTGCCCTTGTTATTTTTGCTTTTTGGCGACCAGGTCGTGCCGTCTTTGGTGCCTATCTGTTTGGCGGTATTATGTCTCTGCAACTTCGTTTGCAGGCCTCAGGCATAGCAGTCCCCTCGTCGTTGTTATTAATGTTGCCGTATTTTCTCACCATTTTTGTGCTTGTCCTCTCATCCTGGCGTAAGAGTTCCAGTGATGAACCGGCGGCTCTTGGGGTGAACGTGGAACCTATTGATTAGTCTTGGCTGATTATTTAAGGAGAACTTATGTCAGATCAGTATAAAAGAACCTATCCTATTTCTTGGGATCAGTTGCATAGAGATTCTAAGGCGCTTGCCTGGCGTCTGCTTGATAAGGATTTTTTTAAGGGAATCATTGCCATTACCCGTGGAGGTATGGTGCCGGCGGCAATTATTGCCCGAGAGTTGGATATTCACCTTATCGATACCATCTGTATCTCCTCCTATGATTGGAAGGAGAAAAAGGGTGAGGCAGATATATTGAAGGGTTTTGATGGTGATGGAGAGGGTTGGCTTCTTATTGATGATCTGGTGGATACGGGCAGAACTGCTGAGGTGGTCAAAAATTTGATTCCCAAGGCGCATTTTGCCACGGTTTATGCCAAGCCATCCGGCCGTCCTCTGGTTGACACCTTTGTTACCGAGGTAAGTCAGGATACCTGGATACTCTTTCCATGGGATACAGAATCTCAGTTTGCAGCACCGCTTATCGGTAGGGAGCAACGCTAGAGCATGACCTCGTCAGCAATACGACTCGAAAACATATCAAAGTCCTTTGGTGATGTCCATGCCAACAGAGATGTTTCGTTGGATATACGCAAGGGGCGCGTCCTCGCTCTCCTCGGTGAAAATGGAGCAGGTAAGTCCACCCTGATGTCTATCCTGGCCGGACAGCTTCAACCCGATTCCGGCACCCTCTATGTCGAGGGGGAAGCCGTTGTCTTTTCCACCACGGAGAAGGCTATTGGGGCAGGGGTGGGCATGGTTTATCAGCATTTTAAGCTGGTCGAGGCCATGACCGTTGCGGAAAATATCATCCTGGGTCGTAAGGGGAGTTTTCTCCTCAACAAGGCTGCCATGTATCGGGACGTTCAGGACCTTGCCAACCAGTATGGGATGGATGTTGATCCCCGGGCCAAGGTACATACCCTCGCCATGGGCGAAAAACAGCAGGTTGAAATCCTTAAACTGCTCTTCCGACAATCAAATATCCTTATCTTTGATGAACCGACGGCAGTTCTCACCCCCACCGAGGCCGAAGGCCTTTTTGTGGCCATTAAGCGGATGACGGAGTTGGGCAAGGGTATTGTCTTTATCAGCCATAAGCTGGAAGAGGTGATGCGTATTGCCGACGATGTAGCCATTCTTCGTCGTGGTGAGGTGGTTGATACCCTGTTGGTGGAGGATGTTTCATCCACCGCTGATCTTGCCGAGCGTATGGTGGGCAAGGCGGTATTGTTGGAGGTTAATCGCCAACCACTTGAGCCTCGGCAAACGGTGTTACGTGTTGATAACCTGCAAGACGAGGTGCTGAAAGGCGTTAGTATTGATCTGCGCAAGGGAGAAATTCTTGGTATTGTTGGTGTTGCTGGCAATGGTCAGAAACAGCTGATTGAAACCATTTGCGGGCTGAAGAAGCCACGGCTAGCGGATTCGGTCAGTCTCTTTGGCTTGCACTGGAAGGAGTTTTTCAGCAATCGAAGTTGGGATCATGCCCTCAGCTATATTCCGGAAGATCGTCAGGGGCTTGCCACCTGCCGGGATCTTGATCTTGTTGATAACTTTTTGCTGACCACCAGAGAGGGGTTCACCAATGGCCCATTTTTAGACAGGGCTGCCGCTGCTGAAAAGCTTGAACATTTGGTGGAACTCTTTGATATTCGCCCGCCCAATATTCATGCCCTTGCCTGGCATCTCTCCGGTGGTAATTTGCAGAAGATGGTCTTGGCTCGGGAGTTTTACCGGAAGCCTCGTCTGATTGTGGCTGAGCAACCCACCCAGGGACTCGATATTTCCGCAGCGGAAGAGGTCTGGAATCTCCTCCTCAAAACCCGTGAACAGGCAGGAGTGCTTTTGGTGACAGGAGATCTCTCCGAGGCCCTGGCCCTCTCCGATCGTATTGCCGTGATGTGTGGTGGCGAGGTGATTGGCACCTTCTCAGTGGATGACACCGAGCAGGTGGATAGGATTCCACAGATGATGGCTGGCATTAAGCAGTAGCAATTCCCATATGAGACGCGATAAATCGCGTCTCTACCTCACCTCCCCCTCCACTTTGCAAAATCCAAAGAACCCCTTTTCGGGACTCCCATGGAAGATGCGAGTCAGCCCCCCTATCCTCTAGGGCTTAAAGCTTGTGCACAGATCTTAGTGTCCGGTGTCTTGGCCACGGGATCAAGCTTGCCGAGGTCAGTTGCTTGCCTCTACCTATCTACAAAGCTACATTTGTCGACGAGCCAATAAACGCATGTGCAAACGCCAAACTGGAGAAGGCGCTATGTACATGTGTATAAACGGCAAGCGGGAAAAGAGGTCGTGTACAGATGTACAAACCCCGAAAACTTGAGTTGGCGGACAATATACAGATGTATAAAGCTAGAAAACTTGAGGAGACGGCCAATATACATCTGTACATTGATCAAAAACCTGAGGAGATGGCCAATATACATCTGTACACAGGTCAAAAACTTGAGGAGATGGCCAATATACAGACCTACAAAGGCTCAAAGCTTGGGGAAATGGTTTATTTACGAGATATAAGCTCTCAAATAGAGAAAGGCGACATGATCTTCATGTCGCCTTTTTTTCTTCTAAAGCTTGTTTATCTGCACTGCACAGATCTTAGTCCCCGGTGTCTTGGCCACGGGATCAAGGGCACCCGAGGTCAGCATATTGGTCGGAGTTTCGGAAAAGTGAAAGGACATGGATACGCTACCGGGACGACATGAGTCATTAATTTCGACAGCCACCTTAACAGCCCCCCTGCGGGAACGAACCTCCACAATCTCGCCATCCGTCAGTGAAAATTTTTCTGCATCCTCTGGGTGAATAATAAGATTTTCTCCGCGATCAAGGACATTGAGGCCAAATACCCTTCTGGTCATGGTTCCATGAAAGTGAAAGAGGCTGCGGTCCGTGTTGAGGAGAAGTGGATATTTCTTATCCACCTGTTCCGTGGTTTTTCTCGTCTTCAGGGGCATAAAACGTGCCCTGCCGTTGGCTGTGGCAAAACGCTCGGCATGGAGGAACTTGGTGCCCGGATGATCGGTGCTGGGACATGGCCACTGCAGGGTGCCATGCTGGAGTCGGTCATAGTTAATTCCCGCATAGTTGGGAATAGTGGCGGAAATCTCTTCCATGATCTGTTCCGGTCCCTCATGGTCAAAGCCCTTTGCTCCCATCCTTGTCGCAATCTCTTTAATGATCCACCAATCGGGCCGTGAATCACCCACCGGTTCAATTGCCTGGCGTACCCGTTGCACCCGTCGTTCGGTGTTGGTGAAGGTACCGTCCTTTTCTGCAAAGCTGCTGGCGGGTAAGATGACGTCTGCCAGTTCAGCTGTCTCAGAAAAGAAGATGTCTTGAACTACCAGGAATTTTGCCCTGTTCATGGCCTCGATGGCATGGCTGGCATTGGCCTCACTGAGTACGGGGTTTTCACCGATGAGATAAACGGATTTGATGGAGCCATCGTAGAGGCCGTCAAAGATCTCTGTATGGGTCTTGCCCGGCACTGCGGAAAGCGATGTCTGCCACTTCTCTTCAAAGGCTGCCGTGTTGTTGACAACTTTTTGATAGCCTGGATAGACGTCGGGGAGGGCTCCCATATCACAGGATCCCTGCACATTGTTTTGCCCGCGCAGGGGATTAACGCCCGTTGACTCCTTGCCTACGTTTCCGGTAAGTAGGGCGAGATTACTGGTGGCAAGAACATTGTCGGTGCCGTGTACATGTTGGGTGATGCCCATGCAGTAGAGAATTGTGGCAGGTGACTCTGTTGCGTAGCAGAGGGCTGCCTCTCGGATTGTTTCGGCTGGGATTCCTGTGAGTTCTGCCACATCCTCCAGTTCGAATTGTTGCAGGGAGGCGAGGAAGGCAGGGTAGTTTTCACAGCGTTCTTCGATGAACTCCTTATCAATCAGGTCTTCCTCTACGATAATGCGCATCATTGTCATCAGCAGTGGAATGTCGGAACCCGGGGTATTCTGCAGGAAGATATGGGCATGTTTACAGAGATCAATTCTTTTCGGATTGATAACAATCAGCTTTGCGCCTCGGCGAACAGCATCCTTTATCTGCAGGGCGATAATTGGATGGGCGGCGGTGGTATTGGTACCAATCGCCAGGATTACCTGAGCATCGCCAATTTCGGCAATGGAGTTTGTCATTGCGCCGCTTCCAAAAGCAGTGGCCAGACCGGCCACGGTGGGAGCGTGTCACAAACGGGCGCAGTGATCTATATTGTTGGTTTTCATCACCGTGCGGGTAAATTTTTGCAGGAGGTAGTTTTCCTCGTTGGTGCATTTGGCAGAGGAGACTGCGGCAAAGCTATCACCCTTGTTCTTGGCAAAATTGTCGGCAATGAGATCAAGGGCCTCATCCCAGCTTACCGGCACAAAACCTTCGGGCCTGCGCACCATGGGGGTGGTGAGTCGTTCCTTTGAGTTGACATAGTTAAAACCAAAGCGGCCCTTAACGCAGAGGCGGCCCCTATTGGCTGGATTACCATGTTCGCCCCGGGCGCTTACTATCTTGTTATCGCGTACCCCCAGATCAAGTCCACATCCACAGCCACAGTAGGCGCAGACGGTTTTAACCCAGTGGCTCGGCTTAACATAATCTTTTTCAGTAAGGGCTCCCACCGGACAGCGGGCAACACATTCTCCGCAGGATTCGCAGTTAGAGAGGATCCTGGCCTTGTCGCCAAAACCGGCTACCTTGGTTGTCAGACCACGGTAGGCAAAGTCGATGGCGTTGATGTTTTGCAATTCGTCACAGGTACGTATGCAGATACCGCAGAGCACGCATCTATTGGGATCGAAGTCAAAAAACGGGTTGGAGTCATCTATGGGCAGAAGTACCTCCGGCTTTTTCAGGCGAGCCAGATGTTTTTTGTTCACCCCGATATAGTCTGCTGCCTGCTGGAGTTTGCAGGTGGTGTTGCGGGCACAGGCCAGACAGTCCATGTCATGGTCGGCAATGAGCAGTTCAATGGCAATTTTTCGGGTTTTGGCAATTGTCTCTGTCTCTGTCTCAATGACCATGCCTTCTTCCACGGGGGTCTTGCAGGAGAGGGCATCCCAACGACCGTTTACCCGCACGGTGCAGAGGCGACAGGCTCCCACTGGTTCGAGATCGTTATGGTAGCAGAGATGGGGGATATAGATTCCCTTCTGCAGGGCAGCCTGGAGGACATAGCTCCCCTCGGGGGCAGTTACGGAACGGCCGTTAATCGTTAGTGTTACTTTCTTCATATATTATTCTCCCAACCCATTACCGGGGATGCAGCTAACTGCGGCCCATTTTTTCGGACATTTTTCCAGACAAACTCCGCAACGGATACAGAGTGCTTGGTCGATTTGATGTACCTGTCTCTTTTCGCCACTGATGGCCGAGACAGGGCAGGCCCTGGCGCAGGCAGTACAGCCTGTGCATTTTTCAGGGTCGATGTGAAAAGAGATAAGGTCTTTGCATGCACATGCGGGACAGGCCTTGTCGCGGATATGAGCCTCGTACTCGTCTCTAAAATATTTAATGGTGGTGAGAACGGGGTTTGCTGCACTCTTGCCCAGTCCGCAGAGAGAACCAGCGTTAACTGCCTCGCCCACCTCAAGAAGTAGCTCTATGTCTCCCTCTTTGCCGCGACCGGCGACAATATCTTCAAGGATGTTGAGCATCTGTTTGGTGCCAAGCTTGCAGAGGGTGCACTGGCCGCAGGACTCTTTTTGGGTGAAATCGAGAAAATATCGGGCAATGTCCACCATACAGGTTGACTCATCCATGACCACCAGTCCACCGGAGCCCATCATGGCCCCGGCAGAAACCAGAGAGTCATAATCCACAGGGGTATCAAGGGTGTGGGCGGGAAGGCAGCCACCGGAGGGGCCACCGGATTGAATGGCCTTGAAGGGACTTTCACCGACCATCCCACCACCCAGCTCAAAGACGATTTCACGCAGGGTGGTGCCCATGGGGACTTCGATGAGTCCGCAGTGCTTGACCATTCCGGTCAGGGCAAAGACAGCGGTACCCTTGCTCTTCTCGGTACCGATGGCGGCAAAGCTTTCACCGCCGCTGTTGATAATCTTGGGGACATAGGCAAAGGTCTTTACGTTATTGAGCAGGGTTGGCTTGTCAAAGAGACCCTCGTCGGTGGTACGGGGGCGGGGAGAGGCCTTGGGCATGCCGCGGTAGCCCTGGATGGATTGGGTGAGTGCCGTCGATTCCCCGCAGACAAAGGCCCCTGCTCCCTGGAATAGTTCGATGTCAAAGGAGAAGTCTGTGCCGAGGATGTTGGCTCCGAGGAGGTTTTTCTCCTTGGCCTGATCGATGGCATTTTGCAATCGGGCAATGGCAAGGGGGTATTCTGCCCGGACATAGATATAGCCTTTTTCAGAACCAATGGTGAGGCCGGCAATGGCCATGCCCTCAAGAACTGCATGGGGATCACCCTCGAGCACGGATCGATCCATGAAGGCTCCGGGGTCACCTTCATCTGCGTTACAGACCACATATTTAGGGTGACCTGTAGCTTTCCTGCCCGCCTCCCACTTGCGGGCAGCAGGGAAGCCGCCACCGCCGCGACCGCGTAGGGCAGATTTTTTTATCTCGGTAAGTACCATGTCAGGGCCCTCTTGCAGGGACTTTTCCAGGGCCAGGTAGCCATCATGGACGAGGTAGTGCTCTATATTGGTGGGGTCGGTAAAGCCGAAGCTGGCAAAGAGAATTCTTTTTTGCCGGGCAAATTCTGGCTTTTCATCAAGGTATGGCAATTCCTTTTCCCGTTCAATGCCATCTTCTGGGACGGCAGCAAAGAGATAGTCACGGGGAATCTCTCCTGTTTGCAGGTAGCCAGTCACCAGTTCTTCCGCCCTCTCTCCGTCGACATTTTGAAAGAAGAGCTTGGTCTTGCCGGGTCTGGCAATACAGATCAGGGGCTCTGTGTAACAGGGGCCAAAGCAACCCACCTCGACAATTTCAGCCTTAACATTTTGTTTTGCCAGCTCTGTCTCAAAGGCTTTTTTGGTTTTTAGGGCGCCGGCGGAACGTCCACAGGTTGCAGCTCCAATATAGATAACGGTGCCCTTTATAAGTGACTGCCAGTTCGCCTCTGCCTGCTGTCGTATCTCTTTAATCGTCATTGGCCTCTTCCTTCTGGTCAAAATATGCATTCATTTTTTTTGGAGTTAAGTTGGCCTCAACCTCTTCATTGATCATGACACAGGGAGCAAGGGCACAACAGCCGATGCATGCTGCTGTTTCCAGGGTGTACTCACCATCTTCCGTGGTTTCACCTTCTTTTATACCAAGGCGTTTTTCAACGCTTGCTATGATCTTTTGAGCCCCTCGTACATGGCAGGCAGTTCCGCGGCAAACGGTGACCTTAGTTTTGCCGACGGGAGTAAAGCGAAATTGTTCATAAAATGTGGCGACGCCGTAGACGCGACTTTCGGGAATGCGTAAGAAATCGGCGACTTCTCTCATGGCATCTTCCGGCAGGTAGCCAAATTTGTGTTGGACATTCTGCAGAATGGGAATGAGTTCCATGTCTATGCCTGTGTATGAGTCAAGGATAGTTTTCACGATGTTTTGCATGATTTTGCTCGCAGAATTGATGTTTTGGGAAAAATAAGTATTGATGATATGGTAGTTGTTACTGCTAATTTATAAAATTTACGTCAATAGTCCAAGGTAAATAAACGGGACAGCCTAGAGAACATTGCTTCTAAAGGCTATTTATTTTACACCTAAATTTTTTTTAAGGTGAGAAAGATATTTGCAAAAAGAGGAAAACACATATATGATATTTTTTCTTGTTCTTATAGAGAACAAAATAACTATTTTGTGAGATTCGTTCAAAGAAAATGATAGCATGTTGTAGGCGAACTTATAAAAAAAGGTTGTTTTGTATCTTTATGATGCTAAGAGGGTATTTTTTTTGTATTGTAGCAGGAGTGTATTTATTACAATTATGTGCTGTTTTTGTGAACCATTACTCGTAACCTCAATTAGATAAGACTGTTATGATATTTGCGGGATTAAAATTAATGCTGGTCGGGATGACCACAGTACTTCTTTTTCTTATTGCGATGATCTTGCTCATCCAACTTATTTCTTACTGTACTCGCGGGTTTGCCCGAAAGGAACTTGATGAGATAGAGGCAACAAGGCGTCGACAGGCTGAAGCAAGAAAGAAGAAGGCAGCAGCGAAGAGGACAGCAGTGGAAAATGTCGATGAAGATATTGCTGTTATTTCTGCAGCGGTTGCAGCCTTTGAAGCAGAGCGATATGCGTAGAGCAAAGACGCAAATGATAAGAGTTAATTCACCCCTTCCAGTATAAGGAGAATGATCAAGTGGGTAAGAAAGTAATTAAATTTATGGACACATCCTTTAGGGATGGGTTTCAGTCGGTTTTTGGTGCTCGAGTTTTGACCGATGACTTTATGCCAGCGGTAAAGGCATCTGTTGATGCAGGTATTACGCATATTGAGGCTGGTGGTGGAGCTCGTTTTCAGAGTTTGTTTTTTTACTGCGGTGAGTCTGCCTTTGACATGATGGATCGCTTTCGTGCTGAGGTTGGTCCTGATGTAGAGTTACAGACACTTGCTCGGGGTATCAACGTAGTGGCCTTGAGCCAATGTCCACGCGATATTATCGATCTCCATGCCAAAATGTTCAAAAAGCACGGAATGACAACCATCCGTAACTTTGATGCTCTTAATGATGTGCATAATCTTGAGTACTCTGGTGCCCGTATTGCTCACCATGGTCTGAAGCATCAGATTGTTGTTTCCATGATGGATCTTCCTCCCGGCTGTGAAGGTGCGCATACTGCTGAATTTTATATGGATCGTCTCAAGCAGATAATTGCCGCAGATATCCCCTTTGATTCCATCTGTTTTAAGGATGCCTCTGGTACCTCGAACCCAAGAAAGGTCTACAATACCTTTAAGATGGCTCGTGCTATTGTTCCTGAGGGTACTATCCTTTGGTTTCATACCCATGACACTGCCGGTCTTGCCATTGCCCAAAATATGGCGGCTATTGAGGGTGGTGCAGATGGTATTGATCTGGCCAAAAGCCCCGTTAGTGGCGGTACCTGTCAGGCTGATATCCTCTCTCAGATGCATGCTCTGAAGGGCACCGATTATACCCTTGATCTGGATTACGAGAAGGTGCTTGTTGCCTCCGAGGCCTTTGAGTTGGCAATGAAGGACTACTTCATTCCACCCGAAGCCAAGATGGTCTCTCCCACCGTAACCCTGTCACCAATGCCTGGTGGTGCTCTTACAGCCAATACCATGATGATGCGTGATACCGGTACCCTTCATCTCTATCCTCAGGTAATCAAAGAGATGTCTGAGGTGGTGAGACGTGGAGGTTTTGGCACTTCGGTGACTCCAGTATCTCAGTTTTATTTTCAACAGGCATATCTTAATGTTACTCAGGGGCGCTGGAAGAAGATCAATCCCAGCTATGGCAATATGGTGCTTGGTTACTTCGGTAACACTCCTGTTCCAGCTGATCCGGAGATTGTGGCCCTGGCCTCAAAGCAGCTTGGTAAGCCTGTCTTCACCGATGACCCTCTGGATATTCTTGAGCCTGGTATTCCTAAGGCCACAAAGATCCTTGAGGAAAATAATCTCCCCGTAAGTGATGAAAATATTTTTATTATTGCCAGTTGCGAGCAAAAGGGTCTGGACTTCCTTCAGGGTAAGGCTATCACCAGTATTCGTAAGATAACCGACGAGAAGCCCGTTGCCCCTAAGGGCAAGGGCAAGAAAGCAGCTCCGGTTGCCGCTCCTGTTGGTCCTCGTAGCTATAGTATTACCGTTAACAGTCGTGCCTATGATGTTGTGGTTTCGGAAGGTGGCGCTGTTCAGGCTTCTCCTGCTACGGCAGCTCCGGCCGCAGCCCCTGTTGCCGTTTCAGGCACAGAGGTTGAGGCTCCTACCCCAGGTAATATCCTCAAGATTTTGGTGGATGTTGGTGACAGCGTGACTGAGAATCAGCCTCTGCTTGTTATGGAGGCGATGAAGATGGAGTCAGAGGTGACAGCTCCCTGTGCCGGTAAGGTGCTTGCCATTGAGGTAGCTACCGGTGATACGGTACAGGCTGGAACCGAGCTCCTTATTATTGGCTAACATGCCCACCCTATTTTCTGGCTTCTCTCTTCGGAGGGGAGTCAGGATGTTCTAGGATTTCTTTCGCAGGATAGATCATGAAAATGCGTTTTTTTGTCAATGTACTCTTCGTCCTCCTGGCCTTCTGTGGTCAGGCAGTAGCGGCGGATGTTGTTTCTATAGTGTCTCCCGTTGATGCAACCGTTAAGCATGTTGATATGCAGATAGATGGCTATGTGTATAGTGGGGATGCCCTGGTGGTGCTTAAACAGGATGATGGCACTATTCTCAGTCTGAAGGCTGGTGTTGCTGGTAAGGTTACCGGTGTAGAAATCCAAGCGTTTCAGAGGGTTACGGCTGGACAGACCTTGGGTCGCATAGAGGCTTCGGCCATCGTTGTCGACACCCCTGCGGTATCAACGACAAGTCATCTTCCCTCTGTTTCAAAACTTGCCGGCAGGCTTTTTGAGACCACGGGAATTTATGGTTTTATCGAGGGCCAGACCAAGGATTGGACCATGGGAATTGGTCGAGTCCTGATGATCTGCGTCGGTCTGCTGCTTATCTACCTGGGTATCTTTAAGGGCTTTGAGCCACTTTTACTTATTCCTATCGGCTACGGTGCTATCCTCTCCAATATTCCCTTGGCCGGTATTGCCGGCCCCGGTGGTCTCCTTCACTATATCTATGAAGTTGGTATCATGACCGGTGTTTTTCCTCTGATCATCTTCATGGGCGTTGGTGCCCTGACCGATTTTGGGCCGATGATCGCTAATCCTAAGCTCATCCTCCTTGGTGGAGCTGCTCAGTTTGGTATTTTTACCACCCTGCTCGGTGCCCTCTTTTTAAGTGATATGGTCTCAGGAATTAACTTCTCCCTTCGCGATGCAGCCTCCATTGGTATTATTGGCGGTGCAGATGGGCCTACGGCAATCTTTCTTTCCAGTAAGTTGTCGCCTCGTCTATTAGGCTCTATTGCCATTGCTGCCTATTCTTACATGGCCCTTGTGCCTCTTATCCAGCCGCCTATTATGAGGTGGCTGACCACCGAGGATGAGCGACAGATTAAAATGGTCCAGTTGCGTCATGTTTCAAAGATAGAAAAGATTATTTTGCCTCTTCTGGTGCTTGGTATCTGCGTCCTCCTTCTTCCTTCGGCGGCGCCTCTGATTGGTATGTTTATGCTGGGTAATCTGGCCAAGGAGTGTGGTGTGATTGATAGGTTGTCCGATACTATCAAAAATTCACTGATGTATATTGTTACCATCTTTTTAGGACTGGGCGTTGGTAGTAAGCTTTCAGCTGAAAAGTTTTTAAATCTTGAAACCCTGGGCATTCTTGCTCTGGGAATGATTGCCTTTGGGATTGGCACCGCTTCTGGGTTATTGTTGGCAAAACTTATGAATAAATTTTCTAAGACTCCAATTAATCCATTAATAGGCGCAGCTGGAGTTTCTGCTGTACCTATGGCTGCTCGTGTGGTAAATAAAGTAGGTCTTGAAGCAAATCCTCAAAATCACTTGCTTATGCATGCAATGGGCGCAAATGTGTCTGGTGTTATCGGTTCCGCTGTTGCTGCGGGTGTTTTGCTTGCTTTGTTGTAGAGACTGCTACCAAACCAAAAACGAAAAGGGCCTGTCGCTTAGCGACAGGCCCTTTTTGTGTCTAACTCTTCTCTCCAGATAGCCTTAGGCCTTCCCCTTTTTGCCTGCATTGCCAGTTACTGCTGCCAGCACTCTTTGCCCTCCTCGTGAAGAAGAAAATGCTGATTTTCCCGTGCTAATTTTCTCTTCTCTTTTTTTACCGGGTTGCCCAGAGATATTCCACCTGCCATAAATGCTGCCAGAGATTCTGTGCGTACCGTTACCCCGGAGAAGATACCCGCCTTGACAGTTACTCCACTGCTGTTCCAGAACTTGGTTTTCTGGCAGATGAGATTTCTGTATTTATCGTCGATATTAATACGTACCTCAACGTTCTCAAAGTTTTTTGCCAGAGCGTAGCTGACCACCTCTCCCACCTGCAGCTGTCGATAGTAAACAGGTGAGCCAGGCGTTAGAGAGTTTAATCTCTTTGCCTCCAGCACCACTGGAAAGCCGGTAGTCAAGAGAGCATCAGGTGGGCCATCAATGGCCCTGAAGTATCTTCTTTGCTCACCTTGGCCGGGGAGAAGAGTTACAGAGGGGCCGAGGATTACCGATTGCAGATTTTTTATTTCGGCAAGATTTATCTGTGCCTGTCTTAACCAGATTTTTGTGCCCTGTCGAAAGAGGGGGAGGGTCTTTTCCTCTACCAGAAGGGTGGCAGAGACAGAGTGAAGATTTTTGCCGAGGTTCAGCTTTGTTACTGAGCCGATCTCAATGCCCTTGTACATTACTGGAGCGCCTGTCTTCAGTCCGCCAAGATCGTTAAAGAGCACCCTTATATTTACCTTGGCGTAGAGGGCGTCGTGAAAGTTATTGTAGAGGGTATATGGTGCGGAGCTTTTTTTGGGCTCTCCCTCAGTGGGGGTGAAACAGCCTATGCCTCCCGCTACAATGGATTGAAGTGGGCCTGTCTGAATATTGAACCCCCCTATTCCACCGCTAACTTGAACGCCGCTTGCGTCGTAGAAGCGGGTTTTGGGCTTAATGAGGCCTTGGTACTGTTTCTCCACAAAACATTTTGCTATGATATCCCGGTCATTTTTTCCTCGTTTGAAGCTGACAATATGGCCAATGGCAGTGTTTGTATGGAGGAGAGGGGAGCCAATGTTGAGACTTGTTTCTCTTGCTGTACGTAGCCAAAAAAACTTTCCTGGTTTTTGCAGGGCAGCTACATTTTTAACGGCCATTTGCCGGCTGGCATAGAGTGGAAAGCGAGCATTTTCTTTTGGTGGGATATTTTTTTCTTTTTTCAGCTTATCCGGGGTGGTGAAGGCGATACTGCCGGAGATTATTTTGCGTATAGGGCCCATTTTCACCTCGATTCCCGAGAGGCTTGCCTGGATGTCAATGCCACTGTACTGCCAGAAAACGCTCTTTGAGCTGAGGAGTACGAGATATTTTTGGTAAATATATATCTGGGTGTGGATCGTTCTCCCGGAGTTTTTAAGGCTACTTTTGACTACCTCGCCCACCTGGATATTCTTAAAGTATACGGCAGCACCATCTATAAAGCTGATCTTGGCGGATTCGAGAAAGAAGGACTTCCCCCTGCGCAGCGGGATAAGGGCAGGAGGTACGGGAGAGATGTTAAAGCTGTCCCGAAAGGCACCTTTGCCTGGGCTGAAAGCTATGTGTGGTCCCGTAAGCAGGGTGTTGATGTTTTCAATTCCTTCAATGGAGACCTTGGGTTCCACCAACCAAAAAACGGTCTCCTCTCGCAGCGCTACCTCTGCCCTGGGATCAAGGAGGATGGTGGCGGTGATGATATCCTGGTCTCTGCTGGTGTCTATATGTTTGACAAAACCTACCTCTACCCCATGGAAGATGACCTTGGTGTCACCTTCGGAAATGTTATAGTTTGAAGGGAGATGAAGCTTGAACTCCAGGCCGTACTCTGCATCACTGAAATTTTTATAAAAGGTGTATTCCTGGCCATTTTCTGCCGGTGGGTCGCCAATAAATTTTTCCGGTGTGTACAGTATGATTCCTCCCTTGATAAGGGCGGCAATTGATTCTATTTGTATTTTAATTTTGGGGAGTTTGCCTTTGATGGAGATACCACTGGCATTGTAGAATCTGCTCTCATTATGAACAAGGTGGGCGTATTGAGGATAGATAAAGACCTTGATGGAAACTTTTTCCTCACCGATAAGTTTAAATTCGCTTACCATTCCTATTTCGATATTTCGAGAATAAATGCCTGTGCTTTTTTGGATTGATCCCAGGCTGTCGGCGATCAGGGTAATATGCAGGCCGGGGGCGTCGAGGTTCACTGGCGGGGATGAACTCAGGCCTTGAAAGCTCTCTCCCCGCTCCGTTGATTTACCAAACTCAACCTCTATATAGCTGCCGCCAACTATGGTATCAAGTCCCTCAATTTTGGTGACGGAGAGTTCCGGCTTTACAATCCAAAAAAGGCTGTCTTTGCTGATTTTCTCTTCTACCCTCCTGTCCAGTTTGACCGTGGTTTTTATTTTACTGTCTTCAAGGCCGGGGTCTATGTCTGTGACAATGCCAATTCGTACTCCCCTCGTCATCACCAAGGTTTTATCCGCAATTATTCCCGTGGCGTCATCGAAATAGACGGTGACATCTATACCCGCATTTTTGTAGCTGCTGTAGAGGAGCCAGCTGCATATTACCAGGGCCAGTATGGGCAGTATCCAAATCGCAGAGATGCCCTTCTCTTTTTGAACTGTTGCAGGTTTGATCATGGTGTTTTTGGGGGTTGAGGGGGGACAGGCCCGGAGCCTGCTGTGTTTTCGTACTTATCCCAGAGAAGGCGCGGGTCAAATGCCAGGGCCGCGGCCATGGTGGTCAGGACAACTCCACAAAAATATGTTGCGGCGGAATCCGCCGAAACGGAGGAGAAAAAGCCAAAATTTACCAGGGCTGTGAGCAGACCGATAACAAAGATATCAAGCATTGACCATTTGCCGATAAAGGAAATGTATCGGTACATAATAGCTTTTTTACGCAGGTAGTGATGGAAGTTAAACTTGATACTTATGAGGAGGATGGTGATGCCCACCACCTTGAATATTGGTACCAGTATGCTTGCCGTGAGGATAACTATGCCAATAAATAACTGTCCAGAGTCAAAGAAGAATCTGATGCCGTCCATGATAGTTGAAGGCGTCGGGGTCCCCATAAAGCTCACCTGCATGATGGGCAGGAGGTTGGCTGGGAAAAGCAGGATAATGGCGGAGCAGAGCAGGGCCCAGGTTCTGGAGATACTCTGTTGTTTTCGTAGGTGCAGGTAGGCGCCACAGCGAGGGCATTTGTCCATGCCATCTGCTATGGGAATCAATTTATGACAGTCGTGGCAGTGGCAAAAGCCGTTTGCTGCTGCACTCTCTCCTCTGCTTTGAGGAGAAAATGGCAGGGCCTCGGTTGGCCTGTCCTTAAATTCTATTCTTTCCCAAAAGAGTCTCTTGTCCATGGTGGCATTTATTCTCACCGTGATAAGGACCACTAGCATAAAGCAGAAAAATCCGGCGTCGTAGCCGATGGTAGAGCTGTCCTTCATCTTGATGATGGCAACGATAATGCCCAGGAAAAAAACTTCGGTCATGGCCCACTCTTCTGTTCGCACATAGATGCGAAAGATGTGGCGTAGCCAGGGCGGGTATTTGTGAAAATAGAGAGATAGGGAGGTGAGGAGGGCAGAGAGGAGAAGCAGGCAGGGAAAGACAATAGCCGAGAGGAAGATGGCCAGGGTAACAAAGTAGTACTCTGCCTGGTAAAATTCTATGATGCAGCCAATGACGTTGCTGCTATCGGTAAAACCGACTGCCTCAAAGGTAAGCAGGGGGAGAAAAATGGCAGGCAGATAGAGGAGTATTCCGGTAATGCTGTGGGCAAGTACCTTGGCGATGGAGTGGTGAATTGACCTGTCGAGGCATCTGCCACAGCGGGGACATTTGGCAGAGTAGCCCGGGGGGACCTTGGCCTGGATGACAAGGAGGTCGCAGTCTTTGCAGGCCATCAGGTGTTCTGTTCTTTGAGGAGCCACAGTTGATTCTTTTCCTATATGAATGCCATTCCCCTCTTCGTTGAATCTCTCGATGAAATGTCGCAATTGTAGCAAAAAATAATCCATATTAAAATAAAGTGTACAGAAAAATAGAGTTATTTTCAAGGATTGTGGGGGAGGAGAGCACCGTGTAAAAAAGAGTGTCCTCTTTTCTGGTCCAAAACGTCTTGTAAATTCATGGGACTGATGGTCTAATTTATTGTTAATAGTATCTTATTCTGTTTTTCAAGGCTTAACTTTTACAGGGAGAAGGGGATGGATTTTAGAAATATCGGTTTTGTGGCCTGCGCGCTACTTTTGAGTGCCTGTCAGCCTGTGGTTTATAGGCAAATGGTTCCGGTGACGACCAATCCCATGGGGGCAGATGTCCTTGTTGATGGTATCGCCTCCGGGAAAACGCCTACCTCACTTGATTTGGCGCGCAATCAGGATCATATCCTTACCCTGACTAAGTCGGGTTATCGTCAAGAGGATGTTACGGTAAAAAGGGTTTATCATGCAGAGCAATCGGTTCTGGGGGCGGTGAGTCGAGGTCTTTCCGATGGTAAGTTCTTTGACGATGCCAATATGGGCATACAGTCAGGCATCTCTTCTCTGGAAACTCAAAAAACGACTGGCGAAGCCTATACTCTTTCGCCAACTGCTGTGGTTGTTACCCTTATGCCCGTTGGTGGGGTGGTGTCTGCCCCCGTAGCGGTGTCGGGAGAGGCTTTTGCTGCTCCCTCAGCACAGTCAACGCTGAATGTGACAGAGATAATGACATCCTTTGATCGGGAAATGCTTGATCGGGCTCTTGAGACGGGTAGATCGGGGCAGTCTGTGCAGTGGACAAATCCCGATAGTGGTTGGCATTTTGTAGTGGTGCCTCATTCTGCCGGTAGGCAGGAGGGGATGGTTACCAGAGATATTAGCGTTGTGGGCACCAAGGCAGGTCGTGTTTCCAAGGGGAAGTATCCGACCTATCGAGAGAATCGTAATGATTGGCGGATAGGTTATCCAATGCATACCACCAAGGCTCTGGAAGTTGCGCCGGTAAACGAGAGAGCGCTTCTCTTTGGTGCGGCAAAGGTTGGTGCATCTGGGTTAAAGCCTATTGGTGGAGAGAAGGAGTTGAGTCACTCAAGTCATAGCAGTGAATCCTGGGGGGCTGATGGCAGTCACACCACTACAACCAAGTCGAGTTCGACCAGTGCCAGTGTTTCTGTGAATCCGGCTGGAGCTATTGATTTGTTGGAGAAGTTGACTGAGTAGGTGCAGTAGAAACAGAAAAAGGGTTTAGCAATTAAATTGCTAAACCCTTTTATGTCTTGGCGTCCCCAAGGGGATTCGAACCCCTGTTGCCGCCGTGAAAGGGCGGTGTCCTAGACCTGACTAGACGATGAGGACAAGTGCGTGGTGGGGCGTGCGCGGCTCGAACGCGCGACTCTCTGATTAAAAGTCAGATACTCTACCAGCTGAGTTAACGCCCCACTTGCGTGGCGGGAATATATAAGTTTCTTTGCTCTATGTCAACACTTTTTCCCTAAAAAGTGAATGAATGTTGCTTTTATTTGAGTCCATTCCTTCTCCGGATCTATCCTCTTACCCCTTCTTTAAATTTTAAAAACCTAATTTCATAATCTTAGCCGTGTGACGGGTGGGTTTCCTTTTTGGTGGAGATAAGGGATTTAGCAAAATATTTTTTTGCGTTATCCCTGTTTTCTTTTGGATCTCTCCTAAAGGGAGCAAAGATAAATTTATAGTCGAAGGGTGGAGCAAGCACCTCTTGCCCAGGCTATTTTTTTTAAAGAGGGCCCCTTTGTTAGTCTTAATTCAGTTTTCTCTTGACATATGTTAACTAATATTTGACTTTTGCCTAATTTTTTAGTTGTTTCTTGCTCTGTATACAAAATTATGGTGAATTTTATTTGGGAGATATTGATGATTGGCTTAGAAGGTATAGCTGTGCCGCTTGGCATTATTCTTACCCTGCTCAGCACCCTGCTCTGCGTAGCTTATGGAGTGGTGAACTGGAATAGGGGGCATGTTACCGAGGGAGAACTTGCCCAGGAGTTGATGTGGAAGGCAGAAGAAATTAAAATTAAAGAGAATCTTTAGGAGAGGATCATGAATGTTCCCCTATTGACAACGGTGGTGCTGCTCTATCTATTTGTTGTGGGTTGTTTGACCGCAAAGGCCTACAGGGACACGGCAACCACTGCCGACTATCTGGTTGCCGGTCGTGATATACATCCCTTTGTCATGGCCATATCCTACGGGGCGACCTTTATCAGTACCTCGGCTATTATCGGTTTTGGTGGGGCTGCCGCCGTCTTTGGCATGAGTTTGCTCTGGCTCACCTTTTTGACAATTTTTGTTGGTGTCTTTATTGCCTTTGTTTTTTTCGGGCGCAAGACCAGAGTGATGGGAAGAAACCTCGATGCCCATACCTTTCCCGAATTTTTGGGGCTGCGTTTCCAATCAAAGACCCTGCAGGGCGGTATTGGCGGGGTGATTTTCTTGACCATGCCCCTCTATGCCAGCGTTGTTCTCATGGGTGGGGCAAAATTTGTCTCACAGATTTTATCCATTGATTACAATGTGGCACTTTTTTTTCTCACCGTTATCATTGCCATTTATGTGATAATGGGTGGTCTTAAGGGTGTTATGTACACCGATGCCTTTCAGGGTGCCATCATGTTTATTGGCATGTTTGTTCTTCTTTTTTTCACCTATCATAAGTTGGGTGGTGTAGTTGCCGCCCATGAACAGCTGACCGCAATGAAGGATATCGCTATTAAGATATTTGGGGCGAAGGGACATACGGGCTGGACATCCTTTCCTGCCTTTGGTTCTGATTTTTGGTTTGTGGTGGTCACAACTCTTATAATGGGCGTGGGTATTGGGGTGCTTGCTCAACCGCAGCTTATTGTTCGCTTTATGACGGTGAAGAGTAATAGGGAGTTGAATCGCGCTGTTTTGATTGGTGGTGTTTTTATTGCGGTGGCGGTGGGGGTCTCCTTTGTTGTCGGAGCTCTTTCAAATGTGTTTTTCTATAAGTATGATCCGGCAACCCTGGGTAAGATATCGTTGTTGGCAACGGATAAGAACGTTGCTGAGATCATTCCCATGTATATCAGCCATGCCATGCCACAGTGGTTTACCGTTGTTTTTATGGTAACTCTGCTCAGTGCGGCGATGTCGACCCTGAGTTCTCAATTTCATACCATGGGCACATCCCTTGGCCGTGATATTTATGAGAAGGCCCTGGGACGAACGGGAAACTCTATCCTGATTACCAAGGCAGGTATTCTCCTGGCGATTTTGCTCAGCTATTTTCTGGCCTGGGGTCTGCCGCATTTTTTTGAGGGTGGTACTGCAATTATTGCCCGAGGCACAGCCATTTTTATGGGCATATGCGCCGCTACCTTCTTGCCCATGTATTTTGGCGCCCTCTACTGTCGGGGGATGACCTTGTTTGGGGTCTATGTAAGTTTTTTTTCGGGCTTAGTGACAAGTCTTTTTTGGATATTTTTTGTCCATCTTAAGGAGTCGAAACCGCTCATGCTCTGTCAGACGATTTTTGGTGTGGATTCTCTGGCCATGGGCAGTAAATGGGCCCTGGTTGATCCTCTGATGATAGCTCTGCCGGTATCGATCGTGGCCATGTTTCTCTGTCGCTCCATGGGAAAACCGCTCTCATCAGAGCATCTTGATCGCTGTTTCCGTAAGGTTTAGGCGTTCAGGGGCTTGCTCTTTAAAGACCTGTCCCGCTCCCCAGAGTTGGCTTATCTGGGCTGTTACCTCTGTTTGGTTGCCGCTGGTCCAGAATTCAGTTCTGCCATCCCTCTTCGTAGGAGAGAGGAGGGATGATATGGCTAATTGCTTTTTGAGCTCTTGGGTGACGGGCACTGAGGTGTCGATGAGTTGGGCCCTGCCTGAAATAATCTTTTTGATGCTCGGGGCGAGAAAGAGGTAGTGGGTACAGCCAAGGACAATGTAGTCAGCACCGGCCCTGAGCAGAGGCTCTACGTATCCCTCTATGGCCTCGGTGGTCTCGTTACCGGTGAGATTGCCTGCTTCGACCAGTTCCACCAGGCGGGGGCAGGCTTGAATTTCTATTTGGCTTTTTCCTGCAAATCTCTTTTTCAGTGTTTGAAAGGAGCTACTCTTCAGAGTTTGTCGGGTGGCAAGAACACCTATTATGCCTGATTTACTCTGCTGCACAGCAGGTCTTATGCCGGGCTCAACGCCAATAATGGGGATATTTGATGTGGCTCGCAGATATGCTATGGCATTTGCGGTGGCGGTGTTGCAGGCCACGACGATGGCCTTGCAGCCTTTTTTAATCAGGAAAGCGGTAATATGTTTTGCCCTGCTTCTGATCAGCTCTGCAGGTTTTGTTCCGTAGGGTGAAAAACCCGTGTCAGCAAAGTATATAAGGTCTTCCCGCGGCAGAAGCTCTTTGATTTTAAGGGCCACGGAGAGTCCGCCGACACCCGAGTCGAATATTCCTATAGGTTTTTTTGCTTTCATCTTGATAAGTTGTTTGGCTCGCTTAGTCTGTTTATAGCACTGCCCGAAAGGCACAATCGTTTACTATAATAATTTTCTGTAGAATAAAAGCAAGCTTTGCCTCTGGGCGGATGGGGTGATTTGCTACAGGTTGGCAGTTGGGGGGGGGGATGTTTTGCGCTATTGGTGGCTAGAAACCAAAAAAGGGTTTAGCAAGAAAACTTGCTAAACCCTTTATAAATCTTGGCGTCCCCAAGGGGATTCGAACCCCTGTTGCCGCCGTGAAAGGGCGGTGTCCTGGACCTGACTAGACGATAGGGACAAATCATGGAAAGCAATGGTGGGGCGTGCGCGGCTCGAACGCGCGACTCTCTGATTAAAAGTCAGATACTCTACCAGCTGAGTTAACGCCCCCCTTGCGAGCGAGTTTTATACAAATATATGAACTTCCTGTCAAGCATAAAAAGCAAATAAAAGTGAATTTGATTTTAGTAGATAAGTTATGGTCTTTTCTATCCTCAAATTTTCATAGGAAATAAGTCCTTATCTGGAAATATTTTTTTTCCCGGGAAAACTCCTTGTGGTGAGGGTTTATATACGATAGAAGAACAGCAATAATTACAATTGATATGTTTTGTCTGAATATCGTAACTATACTTTTTAACTATAAAAACAGGGATGACAGATATGCACACTATGAAAAAATGGCTGAAAATATCCATAGAGGCCAACCCTCTTATGGTGGAGGTCGTGAGTGATTATCTGGTGGGTATTCATGGCGCAGGTGTTGATCTTGCCGCAGATAAGGATGAAAATCCTGCGGGGCAAATTGTTGCCTTTATTGAGCAGGCAGAGCTGAGTACAGCAGATGCTGAAAAATGTGCAACGCAGATAAGTGTATTCCTGGCAGAGATGGCTGCTGTTTTTAATGTGGCCAGTCCAAGCCTGGTTTGGGAATTTCTTGAGGAAGAGGATTGGAGTAAGAACTGGAAGGAACATTTTGTCCCCTTTACCATTGTCCCTGGTTTGATAATTGCCCCCACCTGGGAAAATTATGAGGCCCAAGGTGATGAGTTGGTAATAGAGATGGATCCCGGCATGGCTTTTGGCACAGGACATCATGCAACCACAAGCCTTTCCCTCTCCTATTTGCAGGATGTTGTCACTCAGCGTGGTGCAAAAACTGTACTTGATGTTGGTTGCGGTACAGGGATTTTGGTGATGGGGGCGGTACTTTTTGGTGCCGAGCGTGGTTTGGGTATTGATAACTGTCCCGATGCTGTGGCGGCTGCCAGTAATAATGTTGTCCATAATCATTTAGCTGAAAAAATAGATATTGGCATTACTCCGCTGAGCGAGTTGCGGGAGGAGTATGATCTGGTGGTGGCCAATATTATTCATGATGTGCTTGCCTCCATGGTACTTGAGCTCTATAGCCGAGTTAAAAAAGAGGGCCACCTCATTCTCTCGGGCCTGCTTGCCGACCAACAGGTGGATTCCATTATAGAGATCTTTGCCAGAGAGGGTTTTGTTTTGCTTGAAAAGGGGATTGAGGGTGAGTGGGGAGCTGTTCTCCTGCAGAAGAGATAGACTATCTCTTTTGGTTGAAAAAAGAGCTTTCTCCTGGTTGTATTGGTGTTACCGTGTAGTTATTGTTAAAGACCATGGCGATACCATCTGCCTCCTGGCGAATAACAACTCCCGTTGTAATGACCCAAACCCTGGGCCTTTGGCAAAACTCTTTTAGGCTGTTGATAGAGAGGATAAAGCGGAGCTTTTTTAGGTTTTCCATATCAAGGAGAAACTCTACCTGCAGTTTAGAGGCCAGGGGGAGAGGTTGCAGGGTGCGGAGAAAGGCCCCGCCGTTGCTTATATTGGCGCTGACCGTTTCCACCTGTTCTGGTTCTTGGTTGTGCCGATAGGTAATCTTAACGGCTGTTTCTAGGGAGAATCGTTTTCCGCTTCGCTGTTCTCTGGGCATGGTGTCATTATGGGTGGAAGATTGTAGATATGTTTAACCTCTGGTAATTATAGCGTAAAAAAAACAACGAGGCTAGAGATAACGACTTGTCCCCTATTTTATTTGAGAATGAGTTTTTCACTAGTTTTTAGAGGATAGAGTTATAGCTTATGAGAAGATTTTTTTTCAGTCGGCAACAGGAAGAAGAGGGGCTGGTGGTTCTTTCACCAGAGGAGTCCAGGCATATCAGTAGGGTTCTCCGGCTTGAGCCCGGTGAGGTGGTTGAACTGCTCGATGGTCGTGGCTCTGTCTTTGGTGGTGAAATTGTTGCGGTTGGAGCAGAGGTGCAGGTAAGAATTACGGCAGAGCGTCCAACTGTGGTGGGACAAACGGACGGTACGTGTTGCTCAGGGCGTTTTGAAGGGGCAGAAGATGGATTTGGTCATTCAAAAGTGCACTGAACTCGGCGCCGAGGTGTTTATTCCCTACGATGCTGCCCGTAGTCAGGGCAAGCTCGATGCCAGTCAGGCCCGGAAAAAGCAGGAACGTTGGCAGCGTATCTCCCTTGAGGCCTGCAAGCAATGTATGCGTCCCCAACCTATGACCGTTGCCTCTCCCGCCAGTTTTGTCGATCTTGTTACGGCTGAGTCAGTCGAAGGACCTCGGCTTAAACTTATCTTCTGGGAGGAGGAGAGTGCGACAAATTTATATAACTTGCCGGGGCTTGCCGATGCCTCTGGGGTGGATATCATTCTTGGCCCGGAGGGAGGGATCTCCCGGGAAGAGATAGAGATTGCTCGCGCTCATGGTTGGCAGACGGTGAGTCTGGGACAGCGCATTCTTCGGGCAGAAACGGCAGCCATTGTCGCCCTTACACTTGTTCAGTATTTGACGGGAAATTTATCGTGAAAAAAGAGAAGGAAGGGCAAGCAATTGATCCCGAAACTATGTTGGCTGAGGCTTTACATAGCGTGGCCTTTACCGATCCCTCCTATGGGGATTATCTGGTGGTCGATGTTCGCACTCATGCAGAATTTATCGAAAATTCCCTGCCAGGTGCGATCAATATTCCTCTCTTTGATGAGATGGAGCGAAGCGTTATTGGTACCCTCTATAAGCAGGTGGGCAGGCAGGAGGCCGTGCAGGCAGGATTTGAAATTGTCCACCCTAAGCTCTCCGCGATTGTCGAGAGCTTTGAACCTTATCGACAGAGAAAATTGCTTATCTCCTGTGCCCGTGGTGGCATGCGTTCCCGGGCGGTGGTCAATCTTTTAGCAGGGCAGGGGTTTAATATTGCTCAGCTGGAGGGTGGTTATAAGGCCTATCGTCACACTGTTCTGGACAGGGTGAAGAACTTTGCCCCGGAGATGATTGTCCTGCACGGGATGACTGGGGTGGGAAAGACCCGCATCATCGAAAAGCTCTCCCCTAGTATTGATCTGGAGTTGATGGCTAATCATCGAAGTTCTCTCTTTGGTGCCCTGGACCGAGAGGCGAGCAATCAAAAAGGTTTTGAGGCGGCGTTTTATCAAAAAATAGAGGAAGGTGGGCAGGAACCATTTTTTGTGGAAGGAGAGAGCAGGAAGATCGGTCAGGTCTTTATGCCCGATCGTTTTGCTGTGGCCATGAAGCAGGCTAGGATGGTATTTGTTACAGCTTCCATGGAGACCCGTGTTCAACGCATTATCGAAGACTATCCCATGGATGATCCTCAGGTGCGTAGCAAGGCCCTGGCTGTAGTTAAATCCCTGCGTCAACGGTTGGGAGGGAAGATTGTTGACCAGCTTTCCCTTCTTCTGCAGCGTGATGATCTCTCCGAGTTTGTCCATATTCTTCTTACTGACTATTACGACGGGCGTTATGGCAACTGTATGCTCGAGTATAACTACGACCTTCGCCTCTCCTCTGAGAATATTGACGATACCGTGGCCGAGTTGGTTAAGTATCGACAGAGCCTGCTCTAGCCTCGCTTGATCCCCTCCTTTGAATAGCTCGTGGCCACGGGTATTTTTTACTTTGTGGCTTTTTAGCGAGGAGAAGCATTCTCGGTGCGAGGAGGAAGGGCAAACCTAAGCTCAGAGTTGCTTCGGTTACCATATAAAAATATTGTAATCCTATTACGCCAATTATTTTCTTATCCCCTTAGGGAGGTTCCCAGTGTTTCATAGTTTCAGATCTTCTCTCTTGCTTGTTCTCCTGGTAGCAGTGACAGTTTGGCCCTTAACCAGTAGCGCAGAAGGTGGAGAACCCGGTTGTAAATACAAACAGTGGGTAAGGTTGATAGAGCATGATGGTGAGGAGGTAAGTCTGTCCAGTGCCAGAATAAGAGTAATCGCCGGTGATGAACTCTTAATTACCATGGCGGATGGTCATCTGCAGCTCGTCCGCCTCCATAATATTCTCTGTCCGCAGCCCGGCCAGGCATTAGACTCAAAAGCCAGAGAATTTACCCTTAAATACATCGAAAAAAACCGCGCTAGCCTCTATTGGCTGGAAACTGGCAAGAGAGACGATCATCTGGTTGGTCACATTTATTCAGGGGAGCCGGACTTCTCAGTTCTTGACTCCGACATAGGGAGTATGCTTGGCAACGAGTTGGTTTACTCAGGGCTGGCCTCTGTCGAGTCAGACTCGCCTGGCGCCTCTTCTGAGTCATTGCTGGTAATGAGGAGAAATGAAGAGCTCCTCTCCTTCCAGGATGCGGCTATCGCCAGCAAAAGAGGACTTTGGTCCGCTACGGTAAAAAACAAGCCTCAGGTTCTCCTGGTCCGCCAATTCAAATTTTCCGGCAGGGACTATTGGGCAACCTACCTGGAGGACTTTGAGTACACCAGTTGGCACCGCAGTTGGCAGCGTGCCAAATTAGAGGCAACCGGGGAAGCACCCCCGACGGACGCCCCGCCAAGTGATCCCACGGCTGTCGGGGAGGTCAAACCTGATGAGCAGCTGACCAACTGTGTATTTAATAGAAACCGCTCTGACAACCGGGATAAAGTTCCTTGGAACGGTGCTGTTTGGGAGTGTGGGGAATATTATAACAACGGTCGTTGCAAATTCACCAGAAAGTATAAGGGCGGTGATCCCATAGCAAACAAAATGGGTTCTCGGCCAGACGGGGAAAAAGTTCGGATTGAAAGATCTGATGTGAAGGCTGTGGAGGCCAGGCCTTCTGAGGCTTCAAAGCCTGAGAGAGTATCGAGCGTCCCTTCAGCTAAGACCACAGCTTTCGGGGAGGGCGAGAAGCTGGCCAACTGTGTATTCAACAGAAACCGCTCTGACAACCGGGAAAAAGTTATCTGGAACGGTGCTGTTTGGACGTGTGGGGAATATTATAACAACGGTCGTTGCAAATTCACAAAAAAGCTTAGAGACCTGAAACCCCAGTGATATGAAGAGCTATGAGCGATGCGTTTTTGCAAGCGAGCTCGCTAAAGACCGTTACCGGGAGCTTGTAGACGAGGCCTCTTATCGGATAATGGCCCTGTTCTACAATCATGCGGATATGGAGCTCTGGTTGTCGGCGAGGGGCAGGAGATGCCGCATCTGGCCCATCTTCTGTTTTTGCGCCACGAGGAGTCCAGCTAAGTGGTAATGGGGCCGGCAATACTGTCGGCATTTTGATGAAAGGCATAATAGCTTGACGGGGTCGTTGCCTAATGAACGCTTTTGCTATTTTTCTGACAATATTTTTTGCTGCGCCCGCATTGTGCCTGGAGACCTCCGTCGACGGCGAGCTTTTTGAGACGAGCCGGCAGGTCGATGTTCTTGATTGTGGCTCATATAAGATTGAAACGGTGCAAGAGATTTGGCCGGAAGAACTTCTCTGGGACCTGATACCCAAAGGCGCATCCAGCGGCCATTTTGCCGACCTGTCAGTGCTCTCGCATGAAAACTACCTTGTTCTACCTCGAGGGGAGAGGATTAGGATCCCGAATTTTAAGCGAATCCACCAGGACAGCCCGGGATTGTATCGGGATCGGGTTTATTTTTCGTACCCCCAGGCCTGCGTGGGGAGGAAGGTGATTTTTACCCTGTGGGCCGGGGGTAACTGCAGTAAATGTGAGGTGTGGATCGAGGCGGTCTTTTCCGAAGAAGGTACACTGATTAACTCGCAGATCATCGACTATCAGGAAGTTGAAGGGCAATTGCCGTAATGGAGAAACGAAGCTTGTCACCATCTCCACCTCAACCTAAAGCGGTTCATAAGATGATTTCTTCCGAAAGACTCAGAATCTTTTTCTTCATGACCGAGGTCGGTTCCAGTTATAAACTCAACAGCCGCCTTTTTGTTAAAAACCCGGATATAGATTATTGCTCTCAATTAGAGTGGTGCAGAACGGAATATTACATCTTCAAGGCTGGGAAGTTTGTTCCCCTAAGGTAGGCTTTGTCTATTCACAGGCGGTGGCGTTTAGGCTATGCGGGCGATGTGCTGTGGATGTAGGCAGTTCGTCGCCGCAGCTTATCATTACACCTTATCTGGCAAAACATTTAAAATATATGGACCCATGAATACTGATAACATAAAGCAAGAGTTTGTTGTTCCACCTCTTCAGCCCCTCAGGGTAACGGAAGGCTGGCTAATGTTATATAACAGCGCCTTATATGAGATAGACCCATTGTCTGAAGTTATTTCGGAAGCCGAGAGATGGTGGCTCTGCAAAGAGGATATGCTGCAAATGCGTCATGATGCCCGAAATAGGATGCTTGACTTGGGGTGGTGTAGAGAGGGTGATCTCGAAAATGGGAATTATATGTTGGTGCTCCATGAGGGTGATTGTACTGGAAAGCTTCTTTACGAAAAACTAAGCACTAGCAGGCTTGAGATTGTTTCTGAAATTGAAAAAATCTTGCTTCTGGTTACCGAGGGAAAGTTGTGAAAATGCCGCATAACATCGCAGGTATGCAGCAGTCAAATTTTCCTCTATGTTCATGGTCTCTCTTATGGGGATTTTGTCCTGGCCGGGAAAAAGCAGAATGCGAGGGGAACATCAGGGAGAGGTGGATCATTCTCTGCAGGTAGGCCTCGGAATTAGCAGATATTGCCGTATAGAGGTGCAGCCGACAAGAACAGTGTAGGTGTAGAAAATCCTTGTTACCTTCCCTGTAGCTTGCGCAATGCCCTCCCTTTTAAAGCCTCTCGATGAGAACCCCGGTAAGAACGACTGAGGCAATTTCCAAAGAGATATAACTAGAATAGGGAGTATCTTTTTTCTGTTGTTAAACGCACTGGGAAAAGGTTGTTAAAACTGTTGTGACTGTCTTGATTTAGGTATATGTTGTAAGCAGTTACATGCTACTAACTGGTAGCATGTTAAATGATTAATTCTCAGGGCGGGGTGGAATTCCCCACCGGCGGTGATTCCCTGTGGGGACAGCCCGCGAGCGCCTGTCATTATGGCAGGGTCCAGCTGATCTGGTGAGATTCCAGAGCCGACGGTTAGAGTCCGGAAGGAAGAGATAAGGCGGTAATCCGTAGTGGTGCTTTCTGTGCCATGTTCTTTAATGCTCCTCCATGCCCTGATTCTGGTAAATAAAAGGAGAAATTACCATGGGTCAGTCTCTATTGAGTTCTTTTGGCGATGCACAACAGCGAGTTGAAAAATCACTTCAGGCCCTGCGACAGGGAGAAGGGGTGCTTTTGGTGGATGATGAAGATCGCGAAAATGAAGGCGATCTCATCTATTCTGCAGAGCATCTCACCGCCAAGCAGATGGCTCTGATGATCCGGGAAGGTTCGGGTATTGTCTGTCTCTGTTTGACTGGAGAGAAGGTGGATGAGCTTAAGCTACCCCAGATGGTGACCAACAATAATAGCCGCCATGGTACGGGATTCACTATCTCTATCGAGGCTCGGGATGGCGTAACCACGGGCGTTTCTGCGGCAGACCGTACTCAGACTGTCAAGGCAGCTATTGCTGAAGGTGCCGTGGCTGAAGATCTCTGTCAGCCAGGTCATGTTTTTCCACTTCGTGCTCGGGATAATGGCGTACTTGATCGTCGTGGCCATACCGAGGGCACCGTTGATCTGATGAAGCTTTCAGGTCTCGCTCCCGCAGGCCTTCTCTGTGAGTTGACCAATGTCGATGGAACCATGGCTCGTCTTCCCGAGATTGTAGACTTTGCCCGCAAGAGAGATATGCAGGTGCTCAGCATTGAGGATATTGCCCAATATCGTCAGGGACACAATTTATAGACGAGGGTTACGGGGCCTGGTAGCTAAAGGTCCTTATTGATGCTCAGGCCTTGGTGTTCCAGGGTCCTGAGTTGGCAGAGGCATTCCGAAAAACTATCAAGACGTAAATTGGTAGAGAGTTTTATTAATGCCCCATAGTCAGTGCTGAGGCTTTCGGCTTCATATTCGGTAAGGATTCTGTTTACCGCCTGTTGTAGTGGGTAGGAGAATTCAAGTGCCACCCTTTGGTAGGAGTGTTTGGTTCGAGTTTTGAGTTCTGCCAGGGCATGTTGTACGGCTCCGCTGTAGGCACGGGCCATACCTCCGGTACCTAACTTTGTCCCACCAAAATAGCGACTGACCACGGCACATATTTCACCGATGCCCGAGTGATGGATAACGTTGAACATGGGTTTGCCCGCACAGCCCTTGGGCTCTCCATTGTCGTTCATCCCCCAGCAGGAGGGATCTGTTGGTTTTCCCGCGACATAGGCCCAACAGTTATGGCTTGCCGTGGGGTGTAGGCACTGTATCTTTTTTATAAAATCCTGGGCAATATCTTGTTCAGGGCAGTGGCTGATATAGCAGATAAACTGGCTTTTTTTGACGATGTCCGTTGTCTGGTGTTCGTGGGCGGGGATAGGATAACTCTGCATGGGATAGCGGGAAGGTAGTTGGCACCACCTTCCCTATAGGCCTCTATTTGTTTTTCTTGTCTTTCTTCTTGCAAGCAGCTTCTTTGGGTGTCTTTCCGTCTTCTTGCTTTTTGCCCTTCTTTTTCTCTTTTTTCTTTTTAGCTTTTTTCTTCTTCTCTTTTTCGGACTGCTCTTTTAGGGAGAGAAGCTTCTGCTCTTTTTTATCCTTCTTCTTGCTATCTTTGTCGTTCTTCTTTTTCTTCGCCATCTTTTTCTTCTCCTTTTTTACTGGTATTATTGAATTATCCATTTCAACTTTGGCAGAATCAGGAGCTGTCGTCAAATTTATTTTTTCAGTCTCTGCAGGTTCCGGAACATCCATGACCTCTGTCTCCTCTGCGGGGACTTCTGGTGCTGGACTTATGGCTATCAAGGCAGGATCTGTGTCAGCAAACATTTGCAGACCACTCTTTTTAAAGAGGACAAGGGCGTAGCGTAGTTGTCCTAGAGTCATGCTGCTGGCTTTTGCCGCCTGGGTTTGGGTCATTCCGTCGTCGATAGAGAGCAGGGCGGTAGCTCTTTTGCTGTCGGAAATTACCTCCTGCTGCGCAACTTTTTCGCAGATTGTCCGTTCGGAGAGACTCAATAGTTTTCCTGGTGTTATATCTGAGGATATTTCGGTCATTTTTTATGCCCCTGTAAAGTAATATAGGTGGTGGGATGAGGCTGTTATCTTTTAAGAGGAACAACTTGCCCGTCGATGATAGGCGCTATTTGTTTGTAAAAAGCAAACAATATCCTGATAATAGTTATTTTCGAAAAATAATGCCTTAAAAATTTCAAAAATAAAATGAAAATCTTCTGTGATTTAACTGCGGAAATTTTTGTTTTTTTATGCTATTTTCAAGGCGCATATGATCTGCCCTTTGTAGGGTAGTATGCCATCGATATCATTTTTTCTCAAAAGTAAAAGGAATTACCGTCATGGGTGTATCAGTTACACAGCTGTATAGAAGAATAGATGAGAGTCGTGCCTACTGTTTTAATGTTGAATCATCCAGCTCTTTAACCCCTGAAGAGTTGAACTGTCTAAGGCTTATTTTAGCTGAGGGTTTTTTACTCGAGACAGTATCATTTGAGCCAGTGCTTGTCGGTGATCGAGTTGTTGAGCTCGGACCGCGCATGAACTTTGCCACAGCCTGGTCTTCTAACATGGTTTCCATCTGCCAGGCCACGGGCCTTGGCATTATTAGCCGTGTTGAGCGCTCCCGACGATACCTTGTACCTGCTGATGTTGATACCCAAGAATTTATTGCTGCTCACCACGATCGAATGACCGAATGTCATTACCCCCAGCCCATTACCACCTTTGAAACCGGAATCAAGCCAGCAGAGGTCTATGATGTTGATTTGATGAGCGGCGGTGCCGATGCCCTGTTGAACATTCCCGGTATCTCCATGGATGAGTGGGATCGTAACCTCTATTACGACTACTTTGTTAACCAAGAGGGACGGAATCCGAGCATTGTCGAGATCATGGATCTAAATAATGCCAACTCCGAGCATTCCCGCCATGGCTTTTTCAAGGCTAAGCAGGTAATTGATGGTGAAGAGCAGGAGGGAACCCTTTTTGATCTTGTCACCGATACCCTTGATGCCCATCCCGCCGGTTCAATCATTGCCTTTAAAGATAATTCCAGTGTTATTGCTGGCCATAGCTTTTCAGCTCTTGTTCCAGAGAGTCCAGGCCAGAGTTGCCCCTTTGTCCGCAGGGATGTGACCTATAATCCTCTCCTTACCGCTGAAACCCATAACTTTCCCACTGGTGTGGCTCCCTTCCCCGGTGCTGAAACAGGCACAGGCGGTAGACTTCGTGATACCATGGCTACCGGTCAGGGTTCAATGTTTATAGCTGGTACAGCAGGTTACTGTGTTGGTAATCTCAATATTCCTGGTTATGAGCTCAGCTGGGAAAAGAACTATCCATGTCCCACCAATCTTGCCTCTGCCCTTGAGATTGAAATTGAGGCCAGTAACGGTGCTTCTGATTATGGTAATAAGTTCGGCGAACCCCTGATTCAGGGATTCACCCGTTCCTTTGATATGCGTCTTGAAAACGGTGAGCGCTGGGGCTTTCTTAAGCCCATCATGTTCACCGCCGGTATTGGTCAGATGAATGATCAACATACTGTAAAGTCAGCTGAAGAAAAGGGCATGATCATCGTTCAAGTTGGCGGTCCTGCCTACCGTGTTGGTTTTGGTGGTGGTGCAGCCTCTTCTATGCTGCAGGGTGAGAATGAGTCTGAATTGGATTTTGATGCGGTTCAGCGTGGCGATGCCGAGATGGAACAGAAGATGAGTCGTGTCATCCGCGCCTGTAACGAGATGGGCGAGAAGAGCCTCATTGAGATAATTCACGATCAAGGTTGCGGTGGTCCTGCCAACGTTATCAAAGAGCTGGTTGAAAAATCAGGTGGCCGGGTAGATATCAGAAAGATACAGGTGGGTGATCCTACCATGTCTGTTCTGGAAATCTATGTTGCTGAATATCAAGAGCGTTGTGGCTTCCTTATTCGTCCAGAGAATATTGAGCAATTTGAAAATATCTGTAAGCGTGAAAAGGTGGGCTGTGAGATCCTCGGTGAGGTGACAGGTGATCTTCGTTTCGTTCTCTTTGATTCCGAAAATGGTACAACACCCGTTGATATCGATCTTCCTGTGCTTCTTGGCGATATCCCGCAGAAGACCTTTGAAGATAACCGTACTAAGAATACATTCTCGCCATTGAAATTGGCAGCAGATGCTACCATTGAAAGCAGTCTTCACGATGTTTTACGTCTGGTTTCCGTTGGCTCCAAGAGGTTTCTGACTAATAAGGTGGATCGTGCCGTATCCGGTCTTATTGCCCAGCAACAATGTGTGGGGCCTCTTCAGTTGCCTCTCAGTAACGTGGCCGTGGTTGCTCAATCTCATTTTTCCAAGAGTGGTATTGCCAGTGCTATTGGTGAGCAGTCTATTAAGATGCTTATTGATCCCGCAGCCGGCGCCCGTATGGCCGTGGGCGAGGTCTTGACCAATATGGTCTGGGCTAAGATTGACGATATGGAGCAGATCAAGTGTTCCGCCAACTGGATGTGGGCACCAAAGCTTGCCGGCGAAGGTGCCGCTCTCTACGATGCAGCCAAGGCCATGCGCGATACTATGATTGAAGTGGGTATGGCCGTCGATGGTGGTAAGGACAGTCTCTCCATGGCAACCATGGTTGGTGATGAGGTGGTCAAGTCTCCTCGTGAGTTGGTTATCTCCACCTATGCCGCCATGGCCGATCTGGATAAGAAGGTCACCCCTGATCTCAAGCATGTGGACAGTGAACTCTTCTTCATCGATCCAAGCTGTGGCGCGGCCCGTATGGGTGGCACTGCCCTGGCTCAGGTTAATGGCCAACTGGGCGATAAGAGCCCCGATGTTGAGGATGGCGCCTTGCTCAAGAAGGCATTTCTTGCCGTTCAGGAGATGATTGATGCCGGTCTGATTTCAGCTGGACATGATAGAAGTGACGGTGGTTTAGTTACCACCATGCTCGAGATGGCCTTTGCCGGTAACTGTGGTTTGAAAATAGAGCTCAGCGGTGATGTTTCAGCCCATGACTATCTCTTCAATGAAGAGTTGGGAATGATGATCGAATGTGTGCCAGGTGCCGAGGCGGAGGTTGAGGAAATCTTGGTCGCAGCAGGTATCACTCCAGTAGCCCTTGGTTTCACCACTGCCGATAAGAATATCTCCATCTCCTATAACGGTGAGCAGGTTCTAAATCGTGAGATGCAGGTACTTCGTTCCTGGTGGGAGGAGACCAGTTATCAGCTTGAGCGTCTTCAGGTTAATGTCGCCTGTGCCGAGAGTGAAAAAGAGGTCATCTACGATCGCAAGGGTCCAGCTTATCATCTGCCATTTGCCCCTGAGCCTGCCACGGCAGAGGTCTTGGCTGCAACGGATAAACCAAAGATTGCCATCCTCCGTGACGAGGGTTCCAACTCCGATCGCGAGATGACCGCAGCCTTCTATTCCGCGGGCTTTGAGGCATGGGATGTCTGCATGAACGATCTGCTGGCCGGATCGGTTGATCTTGCCGACTTCAGAGGACTTGCCGCAGTTGGTGGTTTCTCCTATGCCGATGTACCGGAGTCTGCCAAGGGTTGGGCTGCTACCATTCAGTTTAATCCGCGTCTTAAGGAGATGTTTGATACCTTCTATAATCGTCCAGACACCTTTACCTTTGGTATCTGTAACGGTTGTCAGCTCTTTTCTCTTCTTGGTTGGGTCCCTCAGCTGGGCACCTCGGCTGAAGATCAGCCTCGTTTTGCTGGTAACCTCTCGGGTAGGTTTGAGTCTCGCTGGACAACGGTGAAGGTTCAGGCCAGTACCTCTATCATGCTTCAGGGTATGGAAGATCTGGTCTTTGGTATCCATGTGGATCATGGTGAGGGACGTCTCCTCTTCCCCAACGCCGATATCATGGAGCATGTGAAGGAACACGGCATGACCCCCATGGTCTATGTTGATGATGAGGGCGAGGCCACCGAGCAGTATCCGCTCAATCCCAACGGTTCTGCCGAGGGACTTGCCGGACTCTGTTCAGCAGATGGTCGCCATCTTGCCCTGATGCCACATCCGGAGCGCTGTTTTCTTCCATGGCAGATGCACTACCTGCCGGAGGAGATGAAGGAGCTGGAGGTTTCTCCATGGTTCCAGATGTTCAAAAATGCCTATGACTGGTGTATGAGTAACTAGTCTTTTATCAGCCTGCAAATATGCTCAAAAAAATCCCCACCCTGCCTCGCAGAGTGGGGATTTTTTTTATTCTTTTGATATCTGCGGTTCAGAGGCGTATTATGGTAATGTATCAGGATTGTTAGACGTATTTTCCGTTAGAAGCCATTGGCGGGGTGTAAAGGATTGCTCGGTGACGCTGTTTTGTCCTACCTCTGCATCCCTTCCCTCATCTTTATACATTCTTTGTCTTAAAGGAGTCGTGAGATGAAAGTTTCTGTGTATATCGCAACCAGCTTGGATGGATATATTGCCCGGGCCGATGGAGATATCTCCTGGCTCAGGGAGGCAGGTAGTTCTGCCGGTCAGGAAGATTATGGCTATGGAGAGTTCTTTCGCTCGGTGGACTGTATGATACTGGGGAGAAAGAGCTTTGAAACGGTCCTGAGCTTTCCCACCTGGCCCTATACCGGCAAACGGGTAATTGTCCTGACCAAGACCTTGGAGGAGATCCCTGCCCGGGTACGGGGAAGGGTTGAACTCTATTCAGGCTTGATGAAAGAACTGGTGGCCAGCTTGGAGGCAGAGGGATGCAGGCGTATTTATATAGATGGTGGCAAAATTATCCGCTCCTTTCTGCGAAAAAATCTCCTTACCGATATTACCATAACAAGAATTCCCCTCCTTCTCGGTGAAGGCATTCGTCTCTTTGGCGAGACCGGCTACGATATTAAGCTTAGACATATAAAAACAAAGTCTTATGAAAGTGGCTTTGTTAAGTCGACCTATGAGTTTGCCCTGCAGTAATTGTTTAAAAGTGTTTATATAACTTTGTCAGCTATTTTTAGCTATAAAGATGACCTGTTAATGGCCATATCCGCAGAATTGTCTTTGCACTGTTATTTGTTGGCGACTTTATCCTTTCTCTCTCCTCACCTTTGCCAAAAGCGGCAGAAATATTAGGCTCCAGTTAGCAAAAAAAAGGTCAATCTGCGTCTCTAATGTCAATTGATTGACCTTAGGCAAAACTGTTCTAGCAGAGCTTATTTTGGTTCATTTTCTACGGATTATGGACTTTTTGTCAGCAAATAATTTGTTTTATTGCTTTTTTAGGAGAAAAAAAGGCTAGGGAGTTGCCGCTTAAGACAACAGTAGAATTGTCTCTTTTGGTTATGTTTTGCCGAAGATTGTTCTGTTTTATGCCTGCTCTTCTAGCTCTACCCGAGGGCTTCTAACATGCAAAATAAATGGATTTTAACTTTTTCTTATTGTATTTAAGTAAATTGAGCCTGCAACAGTACTACCTAACTTAAGTTAAATAGCCCTAAGGATCTTCACAGAGGCCTAATAAGTTTTTTTTATTGAAAGCATAAAAAATAATAATTTAGCTTGTGCTCGGCCTCTCAGGTTTATATAGTGCATCAAATTTTTACATAGTATGTATCAAAATTATACATGCAAGAGGACATTTAGGTTTGGAGAGAAAATCTTTTTAGGTCTTTTTGCTGGTTGAGCAAACTGTTAAGTCAATGAGGGAGAGGAGAATACATGGATTTCTTGGAAACTTTTGGGGTAGTTGTCGCAAAACTTAACTCTTTTGTCTGGGGGCCGCCAATGCTTATCATGTTGGTGGGTACCGGTTGTTGGCTAACCTACAACCTTCGCGGCATTCAGTTCCGACAGCTCGGCCACTCTCTCTGGCTTGCCTTTGTAAAGCGTAAGGAAGATACCGATGAGCCGGGTGATATCAGTCACTTTCAGGCCCTGATGACAGCCTTGGCCGCAACCGTTGGTACCGGTAATATTGCCGGTGTTGCCACGGCTATTGCCATTGGTGGTCCCGGAGCCCTTTTTTGGATGTGGATGAGTGCCCTGGTCGGTATGGCAACGAAGTACGCTGAGGCCATCCTTGCAGTAAAATATCGTGTCCAAGATGAAAATGGTGAAATGTGTGGTGGCCCAATGTACTACATTGCCCGTGGTTTGAAGAAGCCATGGCTTGGTGCAATTTTTGCGGCCCTTGCCGCAATTACCGCCCTGGGTACCGGGAATATGGTTCAGTCCAACTCCATCGCCGATGTCCTTGAGGCAACCTGCAGTATCCCACCCATGTACACCGGTATCGCTCTGATGATATTTACAGCCCTTGTTGTTTTGGGTGGTATTAAGGCTATTGGTCGGGTAACCAGTGTAATCATTCCGGTTATGATCGTCTTCTACGTCAGTGGTGCTCTTTACATCCTCTTTACTCATATGTCAGAGGTACCAGCTGCCTTCGCCCTCATCTTTACCCAGGCCTTCAATCCAACCGCAGCAACCGGTGGTTTTGTCGGGGCAACTGTGATGATGGCCATCCGCTTTGGTATCGCCCGTGGTGTTTTCTCCAACGAGTCCGGTTTAGGAACTGCTCCAATTGCAGCTGCAGCTGCTAAGACCAAGTCACCTGCAACTCAGGCACTTGTCTCCATGACCCAAACCTTTATTGATACTATCATTGTCTGTACCATGACAGGTTTGATTTTGATTATTTCGGGCGCCTGGTCAAGTGGGCTTACCGGCGCCGAGCTGACCGCCAAGGCCTTTGCTCTGGGGATGCCCGGTGGCCAGTGGGTTGTAACCATAGGCCTCCTCTTCTTTGCCTATTCAACCATTCTTGGTTGGTGCTACTATGGCGAAAAGTCAATGGAGTTTCTCTTTGGCCGTAAGTCTGTTACCCCATATCGTTTAGTCTTTGTTGTCTTTGTCGGTATTGGTTCTGTGGCCAGGCTTGATATTGTCTGGGGTATTTCCGATGCTTTTAACGGTCTTATGGCATTGCCGAACTTAATTGGTCTTCTCTTCCTGACTCCGGTAGTTGTTTCTGAAACTAAAAAGTATTTTGGTGATAAACTCTAGGTATCTCGTTGCTCTATCCCCTCTCATGGAGGGGATAGCTTGTAAGAAATAAAAAAAGGGGATGAGCAAAAATTGCTCATCCCCTTTTTAGGTTCTTGGAAAACGTTTTACTACTTGCTCCAGTCATTGCCCTCAAATTCGCTGTGATCAGGTTTAGCAGGTTTTTCCTCGCTCAGTCGCTGTTCAAGCCATTTAATGATCTGCGGCGCTTCGGCCTTGATTTCTGCCAGGGCCTTGCCCCGATGGCTGACTCTGTTTTTTTCTTCCATGGAGAGTTCGGCAAAGGTCTTGTCGTACTCTGCAAAGTAGAAGAGAGGGTCATAGCCAAAGCCGCTTTTGCCCCGCTTCTCGGTAAGGATCTTGCCATCACAACGTCCCTCATAGGTGAGGGCAGGGCCGCCCGGGGTGGCAATGGAGATAACGCAGGTGAAATTGGCACTGCGATCCTCTTTTCCAGCCAGTTCCTCCAGAAGTTTATCGCAGTTGCTAGCATCCGTTGCCCCCTCCCCGGAATAACGGGCTGAGTAGACGCCGGGGGCACCGTTCAGGGCGTGCACCTCAAGTCCAGAGTCATCGGCAATGGCAGGTATTCCAAGGATCTTGGCGGTATGGATGGCCTTTTTATAGGCATTTTCATCAAAATCCTTGCCGTCCTCTATGGCCTCAGGAATGGGACCGAATTCTGCCAGTGATCTGATTTCAATGGCAAAATCTTTGAGGATTTCTTGGAATTCTTTAACTTTGTTCTGGTTGGTGGTGGCCAACACTATCATTGGTATCATTGGGCAGCCTCTCCTTCGTTTTTCTGAATCTTTTATCGTATCGTTCTTGCTCGCTATAGATACAGCCACAGTAGGGTTGTCGGTACATCTCCCTCTCTATGGATTCATCTATACCTGCTTGCCAGCCTTCCCGGAAATCCTGGTAGTAAAAGAGCAGGCCGAACTCCTCTGCAAGTAGCTCTCCTGCTCTTTTGATAAGGGCGTGATTTTGATACTTAGAATAAAGCAAAGTAGTTGAAAATGCATCAAATCCTTTTTCTTTGGCGTACTCTGCCGTCTGTCTCATCCTCTGCAGATAACAGGGCCTGCAGCGGCTCTCCTCATGAAAGACAGCCTGGCGGAGGAAGGTGATAAGTTCATACTCACGCTCGGCCACAAAGGGCAGGTGAATTTCCTTGGCGTAGGCCTCCATGGTGTTCAGCCGCCTGCGAAACTCTTTGAAGGGGTGAATGTTATGGTTGTAAAAATAGGCTGTCACCTGCACTCCCTCCTTTCGTAATTGAGAAATGGGGTAGACGGCGCAGGGGCCACAGCAGCAGTGGAGGAGTAGTTTTGTCACGTTCACACCTTATACTTTTTGGGATCAATATTGTACTGATGGATCTTGTAGTTAATGATTCGCAGGCTGGTGTCGAGGTACTTTGCCGTTTTGGTTTGGTTGCCGTTATTTTTTTTCAATCCCTCGATAATAAGCTCTTTTTCAAAGTTTTCCACCGTAGTGGAAAGCGAGGTTGAGCTGGCGCTGCTGCTGATGTCAGAGGTTTGCAGGGTTGGTGGCAGGTGGATGCCCTTAATGGTGTCATCGTCACAGATGATTACCGCCCGTTCCATGCAGTTTTGTAGTTCCCGGATATTTCCCGGCCAGTGATACTGCATAAGCATGTCGATTGCTGAGGTAGATATCCTGCGGATCTCTTTTTTGTTTTCCCGGGAAAATTTTTCCATGAAAAATTCTGCCAGGAGGAGGATATCGGTTCTGCGCTCACGCAGAGGCGGCATATATATAGGGAAGACATTGAGTCTATAGTAGAGGTCTTCGCGGAACTGCTTGTCGGCAACGGCCTTTTCAAGATCCTTGTTGGTGGCCGCTATCAATCGTACATCGCAGTCTATGAGCTTGTTGGAGCCCAGGCGTTGGAAGGTCCTCTCTTGGACAACATGGAGCAGCTTTGTCTGCACAGATTGGCTTATTTCACCGATTTCATCGAGGAAGAGGGTGCCGCCCTCGGCTTGTGCAAACCTGCCGATCTTGTCTTCCGTGGCTCCGATGAAGGCATCTTTTTCATGGCCAAAGAGTTCGCTTTCAAGCAGGGTTTCCGGTAGGGCCGAGCAGTTGACCACGATAAAGGGGCTGTTCTTGTGTTTGCTGTTGTAGTGGAGGGCCTTGGCCACCAGGGTTTTCCCGGTACCCGATTCGCCACGAAGGAGGACGGTGGCATTGGAGTCTACGATCCGGTGCATCATATCGTAAACATCCTGCATCCGGCTGGAGTTGCCGATAATGTCGTTGATGCGGTTCTTTTCTGAGAGTTCTCGTTTCAGCTTTTGGTTTTCGCTTTGCAGCTCGTCTTTTTCCTGATTTACTTTCTGGATTCGGGTGGCTGTTTGGGCAATAAGGCCACTGAGTACCGTCAGGAATTGAAGGTCTGTGTTAGCCTGTTGGCTAATGCCATCGGCATAGATGCGATCTATGCTGAGGGCGCCAATGACTTGCTTACCGTTTTTTATAGGTACGCAGAGGAAGGAACGTTTGTGCTCTTGTATGTTTCCTCGGGATTTGGTCCTGTTAAGAAAGAGTGGCTCTTCGGCAATATGGGGGACGATGATTGGCTCACCGGTGGCCACAACTCTGCCGGTGATGCCCTCTCCTATTTGATATTTTCCTCGTTCCTTACCTTCGGAACTGACTCCGTAGGCCACCTCGATCTCTAGTTTTCCCGTATTGGGGTTGACTATGGTGACCGTTCCATTCTCCATATCCTTCATGGTGGCAAGGGTTTCCATGGTTTTTTCCAGGCAGTCGCGAAGTTCAAGAGAGGATGCGAGATTTTTTGTTATTTCGTAAAGGGCGGCAAGATCCTGTAGCTGCGTTTCTATATTATTATGTTCAGGCATATGAAATTGTGTTGATTATGTTTAAAAACATGCGTATTTAACATCTTGTTAGGGGTGAACTATATCACCTTTTTCTGGGGAAATCGAACAAATATTACAAATTTGTGAAGAAGGTATTTGAAGAAAAATGCTTTTTTATCGTTCATTTTGTTGACATTTCTTTTAAGCAATGTTAAAAAAAGCACGCGTGGAGGAATGGCCGAGTGGTTGAAGGCGGCGGTCTTGAAAACCGTTGTACGAAAGTACCGTGGGTTCGAATCCTACTTCCTCCGCCACGTTTTCTGGAGGGGTGACCGAGAGGCCGATGGTGCTCGCCTGCTAAGCGAGTGTGGGGGTCAGACTCCACCGAGGGTTCGAATCCCTCCTCCTCCGCCAGAAATAGAAAAGGGACTTGATAATTTATTATCAAGTCCCTTTTTTTTGTCCTCTGTTTAGAAGTACATCTTTTCCTTTTCTTTGCAATGGCCCCTAGTCTTTCGGCATTTTTTCGCCTTGCATCCCTCATCAAGTTTTGCCCTCTGTCAGATCTGCCTCGTAGCTTATTTTCCCGATCTACACGTTCTGCCTCACGGCCCCTTTGCATTAACATAAAACAGGCGATAAATAACTTTGGCGGCAGGGGAATGCAGTTGCGCTTATTGCTTGAACTTAGATATCTCTCATTACATTTGGCGTGTCATTCATAGTTGTTGGGCCCCTGTGATTGGTTGGCTGTCTCTTGATAAATCAGATTTGCTGACTTTTAGCTTATCCATTGGTTTGAGATGCTTAATGCTTTTTGTGGAGGGCTGATTATAAACGACTTCATATCGGTGCCTTGTCTCCTCAAGGTTTTGTGTTGGTTGAAATGGAGCTCTTCGCAAATACATTTATTGAAATATTTAACTATTTCAAATTCTTGGTGGCGCATAGGCTTTGTGAGTCTTGCGTCAATTTTTGTTCTCTGTCTGCCCATTCTCCTGTGAACCTGTTTTTTCTCGCATCTTGTCTCTAGTATCTCGCTACTCGCCTATCTTGGAAAAAGATTCTGTTATTGCGGGGCGATGAGTGGATATTAACCGGCTTGATTTTTTGAAAATAGATGGAAAAAAATGAGTCTCATTTTTCCATTTATGGTAAAATAGCCAAGTATTTTATGCTTCGGGTGAGGCATATAAAAGGTCTTATGAAAATTTTAAGCACAGAAGCGGTGTTTCAGATGAAACATAGAGCTGTCGCGCGTAAGAGGTTTTAGTATGGATGTTGATTTTCTTGTTATAGGAAGTGGCATTGCTGGTTTATCCTTTGCCCTTAAGGCATCAAAGTTGGGCAAGGTGGCGGTTGTTACCAAGAAGGCAAAAGTCGATACCGCGACCAACCTTGCTCAGGGTGGTGTTGCTGCTGTACTGAGTGCCACGGATACCTTTGATGAGCACATTCACGATACCCATGCATCTGGGGATGGCCTCTGTGATAAAGCTGTTGTTAAGATGGTTATTGAAAACGGTCCAGCTCGCGTAGAAGAGCTTATTGAACTCGGGGTAGATTTTATAAGAAATGAGAAGGGCGAGCTTGATCTTGGTCGAGAAGGTGGCCACTCTCAGCGTCGGGTTGCCCATGCTTACGACCTTACAGGCCATGAAATTGAACGGGCCCTGGTGGAGAATGTTGCCAACAACCCCAATATAGAGGTTTTTGAAAACCATACCTTGGTGGATCTGTTGATGGTGCCTGGTCAAGATGCCAGTGGCCAAAAAGAGTGTGTAGGCGCCTATATTCTCGACGAAGAACGTAATGTTATCCCCTACCGGGCCAAAGTGACTGTGCTCTGCACTGGTGGTACCGGCAAGGTCTATCTCTATACAACCAATCCTGATATTGCTACCGGTGATGGTATTGCCGCCGCTTACCGGGCCGGGGCCAGTGTTGCCAATCTCGAATTTGTTCAGTTTCACCCCACCTGTCTCTTCCATCATCTGGAGAAGAACTTCCTGATCTCTGAAGCTGTTCGCGGTGAGGGTGCCCGTCTGGTCAACGCTGAGGGTGAGGGCTTTATGGAGAAGTATGAGCCCGATATGAAGGATCTGGCTACCAGAGACAAGGTGGCTCGGGCCATTGATCAGGAGATGAAGGAGAATGGCTGTGACTGTGTTTACCTGGATATTACCCATAAGAGTCGTGAGTTTCTGCAAAAACGTTTCCCCGCTATCTTTGGCAAATGCCTGAGCCTTGGCATTGATATGTCAAAGGATTTTATTCCTGTCGTCCCCGCAGCCCATTATTTTTGTGGTGGGGTGATCACCGATCAAGAGGGTGGCACTTCCGTTGAAGGTCTCTATGCCCTTGGCGAAACTTCCTGTACCGGCCTGCATGGAGGCAATAGGTTGGCCAGTAACTCTCTCTTGGAGGCAGTTGTTTATGCTGAGAACCTTTTTCAGTACTGCCAGGAAAATTGGCAGGAAATTGAGAAAAGACCTCTTCCTGAGGTTGATGCCTGGGCAGCAGGAACGGCCCGTGAGTTAAGGGAAGAGATACTTATTAATCATAATTGGGATATTATCCGCCGCATTATGTGGAATTATGTGGGTATTGTTCGCAAGAAGAGCCGTCTTGAGCTTGCCCAGAAGCGCATTGCTGAAATTCGTCAGGAGATTGAAGAGCACTATAAGAACTATTTTGTAACCCCTAATATGATTGAGCTGCGTAATATAAGTTTGTTGGCAGCACTTATTATTCGGGCTGCTTTGAAGAGGAAAGAATCGCGTGGTCTGCATTATATGCTTGATTATCCTACCAAGAAAGATGCGGAGAAAAGAGGACATACCTTTTCAAAGTACCTGCGATAGGATATGCTCTCAGTTCTGTTCTTTGGGGTAATTATTACAATAGTATGGTATTGTCGCTCGGATATATATTTTTGTTTTAAGTAAAAGAAGAGATAGCATTATCTTTCATAACAAATATAGGCTTGTGACTTCTCTTAAATAGAGTGAGTGCACAGGCCTATGTACTTTGTTCTACAGAGGTGGTTTTCCATGGGATTGTTAAAGGGTTCTGCAAGCTTTGTGCGGTTTAGTGTTGAGGGTGATCTCCCTGAAAATCCTTTGGATTTTGTCGCTGACAGGGTTATGTCTTTTGCCTTCAGGGATATTGATGATACCTATGACGAATACTCCATTGGCTGGGTCTCTATTAATAATATGTTTGATGCTAAGTTTAAATTTGCCTCTTATATAGTGGGTGATTATGTCACCTTGACCCTGCGGATTGATGAGCGTAGGGTTTCGCCGGCAATTTTAAAAAAGTGTATTCAGAAAGAAGAAGAGCGAATTAAGGAAGAAAAGCAAATTCCTAAGATTGGCAGGGCCATGAAGGTGGAGATAAAGGAGCGGATCAGGTCAGAACTACTGCGAAAGTCTGTTCCCATTCCTTCAATCTTTGATGTTTGCTGGGGGATGTCGAATTCAACCCTATTGTTTTTTTCCACCAATAAAAAAATGCAGGCCGTACTCGAAGATTTTTTTAAAGAGAGTTTTGGTCTGATGATTAAGCAGCAGATTCCCTATGTGGTAGCTGAATCCTTGATCTCAGAGGAAAATCAGGCGAATCTTGAACTGATCACCCCGGGTGTGTTTGTTTAAGGACTGCTCGTGTCGTAAATTTCTATTTTGTATAGAAGTTATTGTCTTGCTTTAAGGAGCTGGGTGGTGACGTTTAAAGGATAAACAATGGATTTAGTTGATCTTATAGCTGAAAAAAGATTCTTGGGACAGGAGTTTTTGACCTGGCTTTGGTGGAAGAGTGAAGAGCGCGGTGGTTATGTTGCTCTACCCGAACGGGGTGATGTTGCTGTCATTTTCGAAAAGCATATGCTTTTAGAGGTGGGCGAGGGTGAGTCGAGCGAAAAAATTATCTGTTCCGGTCTTCAGTCTGAGTTGGAGGAGGCCCGCACAGGTCTGCGTATGGGTAAAAAGCTCGAACAGGCTAGGATTCAACTGATTCAGGGTGATTACGAGTACAATTTTACCCTTGCCGCTGCCCTGTTTGAGTTTCGTTCTGTTAAGCTTCCCAAAACGGCAGAGACCGAGGTAGACGAAAAGAATCCTGAAGAGCGGGCCGGTATGGTGCTGGAGAGAATTTATCTTTTCGAAGAACTTCTTCGTATTGTTGATGCCCTCTTCCTGCTCTTTATTGAAGCGCGGGCAGGTGAGAACTGGCGGGATGAACTGCAGAAGATAAGAGCTTGGGTTGGCAAAGAAAATTAATACCGCAGCATGCGGCTGAGAAATATTGAAGAGAGTAGCTAATATGGAATTTGAAACAGTCATCGGTCTTGAGATTCATGCTCAGTTGAAAACAAACACAAAAATATTCTGTGCTTGTTCAACCCAGTATGGGGCGGCCCCCAATAGTCACACCTGCCCGATATGCCTTGGCATGCCCGGGGTGTTGCCTGTCCTGAATAAGAAGGTTGTCGAATATTCAATAAAGATGGGTTTGGCCACGGGATCACGCATCAACCAGTGGAACCAGTTTGCCCGGAAGAATTATTTTTATCCAGATCTGCCCAAGGGATACCAGACATCGCAGTTCGATCTGCCCATTGTTGAAGGGGGCCATATCGAAATAGAGGTAGATGGGGTATCTAAGGTCATTGGTATCACCCGGATGCATATGGAAGAGGATGCCGGTAAACTGGTGCACGATGATGTGGAGCCCGTCTCCCATGTTGATCTGAACCGAACGGGTACACCGCTCCTCGAAATTGTTTCTGAGCCGGATATGCGTTCTCCTCAGGAGGCCTATGCCTATCTGAAAAAGGTACACGCTATTCTTCGCTATCTTGATATCTGTGACGGCAATATGCAGGAGGGTAGTTTTCGCTGTGATGCAAATATCTCCCTACGTCCCATGGGCCAGGAGAAGCTGGGAACCAGGACAGAGCTGAAGAATATGAACTCCTTTAAAAATGTTCAGGCTGCCTTGGAATACGAGGTGCGTCGTCAACGTGATCTCCTCCTCGAAGGGGAAAAGGTTATCCAGCAGACCCTACTGTGGGATCCGGATAAGAACAGAACGGAGGCCATGCGTGGTAAGGAAGATGCTCATGATTATAGGTATTTCCCCTGCCCTGATCTTGTGCCTATAGAGATAAGCGATGAGTGGATAGAAGAGATAAGGGCGAGTTTGCCGGAGCTTCCTGAACAGTGCAAGGCCCGCTTTATAGTGGATTATGCTCTCTCCGAGGACGATGCAGTCCAGCTTACCAGTGAACGTGATCTAGCCCTCTTTTTTGAGGAGGTTGTTGCGGCAGGTGCCCATCCTAAAAAGTCTGCAAACTGGATAATGACCGAGCTACTTCGAGAGCTTGGTGGTGAATCTATAGTTGATTGTCGTGTCCAGGCATCTCAGCTTTCTGCTCTGCTTCTGATGGTTGATCAGGGTATGATTAGCGGTAAGATTGCTAAGACAGTATTCGCTGAGATGATGGCAGAGGGAACTGATCCTCAGCTTATTGTTAAGGAAAAAAATCTTCTGCAGGTATCCGACGAGGGTGAGCTTCTTGCCATTGTTGATGAAATTGTGGCTGCGAATGTCCAGCAGGCCGAAGACTTTCGGGCCGGTAAAACTAAATTGATGGGATTTTTTGTTGGGCAGCTGATGAAAAAAACTAAGGGTAAGGCTAATCCTGGGCTTGCCAATGAGCTGTTTAATAAGGCACTCAACAAATAATAGTGTAGTTTGTGTGACCCATGGCGGAGAAAACAACAAAAGAGAATTGGCAAAAAAGGGGAGCAGGGCATCGTGATCGTCTGCGGGCAAGGTATTTTGAGCGTGGCTTGGATGGTTTGAGTGACGCAGAAATAATAGAATTGCTCCTCTCTTTTGGTACACCTCGTGCTGACTGTAAGCTACAGGCTCGCGCACTTCTGGAAAAGTACACAAGTTTTGCCCGAGTCCTTGAGGCGAGCCCCGTCGCTTTGCAGGAGGTAAAGGGGGTTGGTCCCAAAAACAGCTTTGCCATCTCTTTTATTCATGCCGTGGCGGCCAGGTATCTGCAATTACGCCTGGAGGGAAAATCCTATCTTCACTCTTCGACTGAGGTAGTAGAGTATCTCAGCTACCGTATGCGGGGCTTGAAAAAAGAGGTCTTCTGCGTTGTCTTTCTTGATTCTTCCCATGGCATTATCTGTTCAGAGATTATTGCCGAGGGTAGTCTTACTGTAAATACCGTCCATCCTCGGGAGTTGCTTGTTAAGGCCTTGGAGCATCATGCGGCTGCCCTGATTATATCCCATAATCATCCCTCTGGTGCTCTCTTGCCGTCGCCTCAGGATATTCAATTAACCAGACTGCTCTACTTTCTCTGCTCTTCTATGCAGATTCAGCTACTTGATCATATCATCATCGGTGATGGTGCCTATAGTTTTGCCGATCATGGTCTTATGCTTGAAACGCAGAGAGAATGTGCCAAGACCATGGATATTTTACAAAAAAGCTAATGTCATCCCTCTATTTGCATATCCCCTTCTGTCGAAGTAAGTGTCGTTACTGTGCCTTTAATAGTTATTCCGGTCAGGGTCATCTCTTTGTGCGCTATATTGCCGCCCTTAAACGGGAGCTCTCTTTCCTCTTTTCGGAGTATGGCGGACGGCCGTTGGACACTGTCTTTTTTGGTGGTGGCACGCCAACGGTTTTAGGTGCTGCCGGTCTGGTGGAGATTCTCGATCATTGCCAGCAACTCTGGGGCTGGAGCAAGCAGGCTGAGATTAGCACGGAGGCAAATCCTGAAACGGTGAGTGCCGCTGATCTTATCCTTCTGCGTAGGGGCGGTTTTAATCGAATCTCCTTTGGCGTGCAGAGTCTTTCTGATCATGATCTTCTCTCCTTGGGGCGGGCTCATTCTGCAGCCAGGGCTATTCAGGCCCTGGAGGATGCTCGGCAGGCAGGATTTGATAATATTAACCTTGATCTGATGTCAGGTCTGCACGGTCAGTCCTTGCAGGATTGGCGTCGGGTGTTGACCGAGGCGCTGACTCTTAAGCCCGACCACCTCTCCGTATATCAGCTGACCCCTGAAGAGGGTACTCCCTATTATGATGATGTGATGGCGGGGCGGGCCCTTGTGCCGGAGGATGATTTGAGCCTGGCCATGGATGCTCTGACCTGGGAGATGTGCCGGCAGGCGGGACTTGCTCAGTATGAGGTGTCCAACTATGCCCAGTCCGGGAAAAAATGCCGACATAATGTTAACTACTGGCTGAACAGTGACTCTCTTGCTGCGGGTGCCGGCGCGGTGAGTTTTAACGGTGGGCAGCGGGCAAGACGTCTTGAGGATCCGGCAGAGTATTGTCAATGTGTCGAGGCAGGTCACTCTCCCATTGTTGAGAGTGAGGAGCTGGACCGCGAGGCCTCTTTCCGGGAAACGGTTATTGTCGGCCTGCGTATGATCGAGGGTATTGAAATCCAATCCCTTCAGGACAGATATGGAATAGATCTGCCAGCCTATTATGGAGTGGTACTGACAGGTCTGTTGGCGGCGGGCCTTGTTGAGCTGGCCGGTGGTTTTTTACGTATCACAGACCAGGGCCGGCCACTCTCCAATCAAATACTTGAAAAACTTGTTTAGTTTTTTAGGTATTTGATCTTTTCTGCTCTGCTACTCCTCTGTTATTCCCTTGCCCCACTGAGAATATGGATATTCGGACAGACTGGCATTGTAGTATCTTTTGTCGCTGGTGACCTCTTCTCCAATCCAGGGCGGTAAATCGAACTCTTGATCTTCAGCCTCAAGCTCTATCTCGGCCATTAACAGTCCTTCATTTTCTCCAAAAAACTCGTCCACCTCCCAGGTAAAGCCCCGGTATTCAATGCAGTAACGTTTTTTATGAATAATCGGGCCGCTACAGAGATTTTTCAGGAGTTCTTCGGCATCTGCCTTGGGAATGCTGTACTCAAATTCTAATTTGGCAGCAGAAATTTTTCCATCTTTAACAGCCGGTCGGCCCTTGATGGTGAGGTAGGCACCTGTTTCGGTGATGCGTACCCGTACCGTTTTTTCCGGACTTTTACTGAGATATCCTTGGCTGTAGATCTGCCCACTTGCGCCTTCTCTCCAGCTATCGCTAGTGAGGAGAAACTTTTTTTCTATTTCGATTGCCATCTGTTTAAGCCTTTTTTTGGGGGGAAATTTCAATTGCCACAAAGTTGAGTGTAGCATGGACAGTCATAAGGGGGAAGAGGAAGGCCATGCCGAAAATATTGATAACGGGAACTAAACTGATAAGTGCAGGGAAAATGCCTAAACGTAGGGAGATAAATGGGTTGTTTCGTAACCAGGAAAATTTTCTGCCAAGGGACCACTGTCGCCTGGATGCGGGATAGTCTATGAAAATAAGTGTAGAGTAGAAGGTATAGAGAAGAATGACCAGGGCCTGGCCGAGCAGGGGGATAAAGTTAAGAGAGAAGGCCACCAGGGTGACCACTACCCCGAGCAGAGCTATTTTTGCGCCTTCCCAAAGGTCACGCAGGCTGCCTTTGAGGGTGAACGCTGCATCTGGATCAAAATGACTGCCAGCATAAATTTTTTCTGCCGCGTGGCTGAGGAAAAAATAGCCGGGACTGGTAAGGGTATAGGCAATAAGAAAGGATAGGTAGAAGCAGATAATACGGGTACCAATGAGGTAGAGCCATCTTAAAGCCCCAAAAAAATAATCTTTAATGATCTGCCACCAGGCCAGACTACTTTGACCGGAAGTGAAAAAGTTTTTCCCCAAGTGCGTCGATATAGGCTGTCATGTAAAAAAATGATATTCCTGTAATGATGATGGTGAGGGCGCTAAGCAACAACGACCAGGCAAAAACCTTTCTGTTTTTTAGCATAAAGGCAAGGGAGCTGGTGATGGGTATCCATTCTCTTGTTGTGGGTGATTTTCTGAGCATATTGTTGTTTTACCTGAATTTTGATCGTAAGCCATTTCTTGAATGAAATCTGTGGATGCTATAATCCTTCAGTACCAATACTATAAAAAGAAAAATCGGTAAAGCGGCTAGGGGCAGAGGATGAATGGAAAAAGGGAAAAGAGTATATTTATCTGTACAAAATGTGGACATAACAGCGGGAAATGGTTGGGCAAGTGCCCATGTTGTGGCGAATGGCAGAGCTTTGTGGAAAGAGAGCATCGCGCCAGTAAAACGTCAGTCTCTGCATCTCAGCCAGTGCCCCTTCAGCGGAGTTCAGAGCAAAGTCTCAGACGTCTTGCAACTGAGATAGAAGAATTTGATCGAGTTCTTGGCGGGGGTATTTTACCGGGGGCTATGATTCTTATTGGTGGCGAGCCGGGGATAGGTAAATCTACTTTATTATTGCATATTCTTTCGGAAATTGCCTGCCAGGAGTTGCCTGTGATATATATATCCGGTGAGGAGTCTGTGGGGCAGATAGAGATGCGGGCAATGCGTTTGGGTATCTTTAATCCACTTATTTATCTTGCCACGGAAAACAGGGTAGAGGCTATTGTTGAAATCGTCAGAGAGATGAGGCCTGCTCTTCTGGTCATAGATTCGATTCAGACTCTGGTTTCGGCCGCAATATCCTCATTGCCTGGTTCCATAAATCAGGTGAGAGAGTCTGCTGTTCAGCTTCAGGCCTTTGCGAAGGAGAACAATGTTCCGGTTATTTTGGCAGGGCATGTCACTAAGGATGGTGGCCTGGCAGGACCTAAAGTGCTTGAGCATATGGTCGATACAGTACTGTATTTTGAGAGTGATCGTGGTAATGGCCTGAGAATACTTCGAACGGTAAAAAATCGTTTTGGCTCAACCAATGAGGTGGGTGTGTTTGAGATGAAGGAGGAGGGGCTGGTGCAGGTGGCCAATCCCTCTGAGATTTTTCTTGCAGAGCGCCCTCTTGGTGAGCCTGGCTCAATTGTTCTTCCTAGTATGGAGGGTACCAGGCCTATTCTGGTGGAGGTACAGGCTCTTGTCTGTCCCTCCACTCTCGCCATGCCCCGGAGAACTGCCGTTGGTGCAGATCCTCAACGTCTCTCTCTTCTCTGTGCAGTGCTTGAAAAAAAAGTTGGTCTTGATATGCATAGGCATGATATTTTCCTTAATATTGTTGGTGGACTTCATGTTGTTGAGCCAGCTCTTGACCTTGGGGTAATCTCTGCCCTGGCATCGAGCATGCTGGGAAGGGTTGTTCCTCCCACAACCCTTGTCTGTGGTGAGGTGGGCTTGACCGGTGAAATCCGTGCTGTGGGGCACGTTGTTTCACGTATTAGAGAGGCCGAACGCCTTGGCTTTACTCGTTTTATTATGCCAAAGAGTAATGCAGAACGTCTGCTAGGTCAGCCTGGGATAGAGTTAGTTGGCGTTGCCACGGTTTCTGCTTTGCTTGAAGTTTTGTTTGAAGGATGAGATGAAAGAGAGAATGATAATTGATTATACGTTTAAGGTGGGTCTATGGCTGCTCAGATAAAGATAAGTGATGAACGGCAACGTCAGGCTGTTATTATGATGACTGATATGGAGCACTACTCCTTTGCCACGGCAGCGATGTCTCCTCAGGAAATTTGTAAATTTTTACTTCAGTATCATGGTACTCTTCAGGATATTGTTGATTTGGAGGAGAGCCATCCGCTGGAAATAGAGGCAACGGCAGGTGATGGCTGTCTTGTTATTTTTGACAGGCGAGCGGGTGAAGATATTGCTGCTACCTGTGACAGGGCCGTGCGGGTAGCCATGCGTCTGGCTGAAGCCATTGAAAGTAATATGCTACCGCCAACACGTATGGGAATTGTTTTAGGAGAGGTTCTGGAGGTAAATCTTGGCAAGCGCTTCGCAAGATTCGGTGCAGATTTTTCTGTGGCCAATAGACTTGAAGGGCTCTGTGGTTATTTTGGTTGTCATTTTCTTATGGATGGCGAGGTGGCGCAAAGACAGAGCGTCTATAGATATAATCTTGTTAATATGGGTAAACTTAGTCTTGCCAGTATCTTTCATCCAGTAAATATCTATACAGTATATAAGCCAGGGGTGCAAAATTGGCCACGAGATTTGCCCGAGGAAGATCTTCTGACCTTTATTCAGCTGAAAAATGAGGCAATGGAGCTTTTTTCGGGCAATCCTGAAACAGGAGTGGTGCCATTTTTTCCTCATGTGCGGGAGATGCTCTTGGCTGCCCAGGAATTTTATCTGGGAAAAGTTGGAAAAAAAGATAAGTCAATTTATCAGGTGCTTAAATATATTAATGAAAATCCAGAGCCCAATGGTGGCTTTAATAGAGCAGGCATGGAGATGATTGAAAAAAGGCGAGATGATTTTGGCAGGAGGATATTTCATATGTCCTGTGGGTTTTTAAAGTCTTTGGATCATGATCTCTATATAACCCTTGTTGAAGAGATTGAGTGGGAAAAGTTTTTCAAACTCGAGTGGCGCCTGGAGGGAGATGTACTCATCACAATTGATTCTATTGCCGATGGTGTCTATTATCTGGAAAGTGGCTTGGTTGAGGTTACCGATGCCAATGGGGAGAATATTGCCTCTCTTGAGGCAGGAGATGTGTTTGGTGAAATAGCCTATCTGGATGAGGCACAGCGAAGAACGGCAAACGTCGTTGCCGAGACCGACGTCGTGCTCAGGAAAATTTCATCTGCAGACTTAGAAAAATTCCCTGTTATTAAAAGAATTTTTGAGAAAATAGCCAAAAAGAGGCTAGCGCAGAACAGCTAATAGTTTTTGCCAAGAGAGCTTGAGCATAGACTATTACTCTCTGTTGTCGGGCCTAAAATTTAACCAGAAAAAAAAATATGTTGAATCTAATCATTGTCCTTATCGGTATCTTGGTGACGGGAACGCAGACAGCGCTTATTTTTTTTGGCGAACAGGCCATCTGTTTTAATGAGGGTTGCGCTGTGGTGGAGAGTTTCACCAAGGTTCCTCCGGTTATTTTCAATCTTGCCGGTTGCCTTTACTTTCTTCTGATTTTCTATACCTTTTGCCGGGCCAGATCTGGTTCAGATGGTTGGCGCCAGTTGGCCAGTCTACTTTTGCTGGCAGGGATGGCAGCTGAAGGTGTGCTCGTTGCCTTTCAATATTATATTGTCGATATCTTTTGTAGCTATTGCTTAATTATTTGTAGTTTGGTATTTGCTCTCAACCTTATAGCTGGCCTTAAACAGTTTTGTCGGGGCATCGTGGCTTTTGTTGCTGTCCTGGTCGCTTTCTCGGTTCTGCAATTCTCTTCTCCAGGTGGAAATATTTCTCTGGAGGGAGGTGTCTATGCCCGCCTTGCCGGTGATAGCGGTGCAAAAAAGATGTATCTCTTTTTCTCTGAGACCTGCCCGCACTGTGAGGAGGTTATTGCCACCATAAATGAGAGTAATACCTGTGAGATTGCCTTTAATCCTGTGGGGGTGATCACCGATTTTCCTCTGGAAAATGCGGTTGTTAAAGATGGATACAGGGCTGAGGGTAATGTGGCATTTCTTGCATCTCTGGGTATTAGGGAGATCCCTGTCTTGGTGATAACAGGCCCTGGCGGGGCAGAGGTCCTAAAGGGAAAAAATCGGATAGATGATTATTTAGATAAAAACTGCAGGGGACAATTTTCAGGGGAATCTTCCGCGCTAGAGAGTCGTATGAGCTCTGTTCTTTCCGATGGAGAGACCGATTTTCTTTTCTTGGAAGAAGAGCAAAATTGTGAAGTTAATACTAATGTTGATTGCAATGATTTGAATAAAAATGGTGAAAATTAGATGACAAATATCCCGCTTAATGAACGAGTAATTGTAGCACTTGACCTTGACTCACCTGAAGCAGTTAAAGAGATGGTGAAAAAGTGCGAGCCTGAGACGAATTTTTTTAAGATTGGTTTACAGGTCTTTATGAATAGCCATTTTGATACCGTTGACTGGATTCTTGATCGAGGTCATAAGGTAATGCTCGATTTGAAATTTTTTGATATTCCTGAAACGGTAAAACTGGCCATTGAGCAGGTAAATCAACGGGGCGTTTCCCTGGTAACCATTCATGGTAATGACCCTATTATCAGGGCAGCTGTATCGGCTGCCCGTGGCGATATGAAGTTGCTTGCCGTAACTGTTCTTACCAGCTTTGGCGAAGAGGATATGCGAGCCATGGGCATGACTGGAAGCATAGAGGATCTGGTTTATTTCAGGGCGAAACGGGCCCTTGAATTGGGTTGTGATGGCGTTGTTTCTTCAGGGCTTGAGGCAGCACGTATGCGTAGAGACTTGGGAGAGAAACTCTTGATTGTGACTCCCGGCATTCGTCCCGGGGCAAATATCAGCGATGGATCAGATGATCAAACGCGCATTGTTACCGCTGGTACTGCCATAAAAAATGGTGCCAACCATGTTGTGGTTGGGCGTCCTATTACAAAATCTGCTGATCCGGCTGCTGTTATTGCCATGATGAAGGCTGATATTGAAGCATCTTGCATGTAGCATTTCACAGCCCCGCGAAAGTAGCTCTTCGCCATTCCAAATAATAAATATCAGTCCCGGCCTGGTCCGTGGCTGATATTTTTACTCCTAGAGATTATGAACCCTGCATCTATAGCCAATGTTTTTGGTGCACTTTTACTGGTAACAGGCGGTTCTATGCTGTTACCGATTATCTGTGCCCTCTGTTACAACGATGGAGATGTTAAGGCCCTTTCCATTTCCGCTCTTATTATTGTGGCGGTGGGTTTGCCTTTAAAGAGAGTTTTTCGTAATCATGATACTCTTTCGATTCGGGACGGTCTTTTTATTGCCTGTTTTGGTTGGGTTGTTATCTCTGCTTTTTCCGCCCTGCCATTTATGATCCATGGAACAATACCATCATTTTGTGATGCCTTTTTTGAGATGATGTCCGGCTATACCACCACGGGCTCAACGATACTCACTGATATCGAAAAGGTACCCCATGGCCTGCTTTTTTGGCGGAGCCAGACCCACCTTCTCGGAGGTATGGGTTTTCTTACCCTGACTATTATTTTTCTTCCCCATGGAGTGGGGGGGGCCCGTATTTTTCGGGCAGAATCCAGTCCGGGGCAGGTGATCACCGGTGATCGCTTTATGGCCCGTAACCGGGATACAATGGTCTTTTTGTGGGCCATTTATCTGGGCCTTAATATCCTCCAGACCCTGCTTCTCTATCTGGGAGATATGTCCCTCTTTGATAGTCTCTGCCATGCCTTTGGAACCATATCAACCTCTGGCTATTCTACCATGAACGACAGTGTAGGTGCCTTTCATAGTAGCTATATAGATTGGGTGACAATTGTCTTTATGATTCTTGGCGGGGTGACCTTTGTTCTCTTTTATGAGGCGCTCAGGGGTAACTGGCGTAGTGTTATCGACAATACAGAATTTCGCTACTATCTCGCTGTCCTCCTCTTTTTTTGTTTGAGTGTGAGCTGGATTTTGTATGTAGATGGTATCTATGACTCTTTTCCGGATGCCCTTCGCTATGGCACCTTTCAGGTAGTTTCGATTCTGACCACCACCGGTTTTGCTACAGCAAATTACCTGACCTGGCCCCAGAGTACTCAGCTGTTTTTAGTAATTGTCTGTTTCATCGGTGCCTGTGCTGGTTCGACCACCAGTGGTATTAAGATTGTCCATTATGTGCTGATCTTCAAACATATGTATGTTTCGATAAAGCGCATTTTTCTTCAACCCATGTATGTTTCAACCACACGACTCAACGGTAAACCTGTTGATGCCTCCGTGGTCGATCTCGCTGTCTGCTATTTTATCGTTAATATTTTGATGGTATTTTTTGGTGGGATGGTGATGATTTTGCTTGAGGATATTACTGCAGTGACTGCCTTTAGTTCCGTGGTCGCAACCCTGATGAATATTGGCCCTGGTTTTGGTCAGGTGGGGCCCGTGGATAACTTTGCCTTTTTCAGCGATACAGGGAAGTGGTTTCTTGCCTGGAATATGTTGGTGGGGCGGTTGGAGATGTTCTCCGTCCTGGTTATATTTTATCCCGCATTTTGGAAGAGATAGGCGTCTGCCAAACAGGTCTTCAGACCTGCTTGGCCGGGACTCCTATGCGCTAAAGACCTTGCGTACGATTTTAAGGTCTTTGGATGCGCAAATGATCAACACTCTCTGCTTCGCCTCTATTTGGGTATCTCCTATACCAATGTCCCAGCCATTATCATGATAAACGGCTCCAACTATCATTTTTTTCAGGTAGTAGGGGTCGAGCTTTGCCAGGGGCTTTTTGGTAATAATGGATTTTGGTGCGGCTATAAGTTCTACAACCTCTGCATCAAAGCCGTGTAGGTGGACAACTGCCTGGAATTCTCTTTTACGAATATATTTGAGTATTTCATTGGCTGCCATGATCTTCTTGTTAAGGGCAATATCGGTACAGGTAGTTGCCGCCAGCACCAGATAGTCCTCCTTATTAACAATGGCTATGGTTCGGGTATCGGCGACCTGCGTCTGATCTTTTTTCTGTTTAATAAGATGTTTAGCCAGCAGTGAGGTCATGATATTGGTTTCATTTTCGCCGGTTAAACTAATCAGGGTGTTGGAGCTGAATAGTCCCGCTGTGATAAGCACCTCTCCATCGGAGCCATCGCCATTGAGGATTTCGGTGTTGGGCAGACTAAGGGAGAGTTCCTCTGCTCGGGCCTCGTTTTTCTCAACAAGGGTCACCTGCACGGATTTTTCAAGTAGACTGGCAACTCGTGTTCCCACCCTGCCTCCGCCCAGAATAAGTACCTTATGTTGTTTGTTTTTTTTGTTCCCCATCAGCTTCATCAGTTTGGGAAGATTATTCTTGTGAACCATGATAAAGAGGTGGTCGTCTGGCTGGAGTTCATCTTCGCCACTGGGGATGATTGTTGCAATACCACGGGCAATGGCTACAACCCGGAAGTAGAAATCGCTATGGATCTGGGCAACTTCTTTAAGTTGTTTGTAGACCCAGGGAGAGAGGTCGTTGACCTCTGTTGCCCAGAGCTCAATTTCGCCATCGGCAATTTCTATAATTTCATGTCCGGAATTACGCTCAACGAGCCGGACAATTTCCTGGGCGGTGAGCTCCTCCGGGTAAATGCTTAGGTCAAGCTTGAGGTCTTTGGCAGTAATAATCGAGTCGGGGTTACCAAATTCCAAGGAACGAATACGGGCGATTTTTTGTCGAATACCAAACTTATTGGCGATAAGGGAGGCCATCATGTTTACCGCATCATTATCGGTTACGGCAATGAGATAGTCCATGCTCCCGGCACCTGCCTCACGCCAGCATCCCATGCTCATGGCATCGCCTTTGATGAAACGGGCATCGATCTGTTGACTGGCCATGGCAATCATTTTGCTGTCTTGTTCTATGATGGTGACGGCGTATTCTTCATCAACTAATCGTTTTGCAAGATAAAAGCCCACACCGCCAAGACCTAGAAGAAGGATTTTCTCGGTAGGACTTCCCTTTTTAAAGAACATAATAAAGATCCTTGGTAAAAAATAGATAAAGAGGAAATAGCTTTGCCAATAATGATTTTCCTGTCAATTTCCCCAACCATAGCTGAGAGGCATATTTTGCCTGTAGAGTGATGCGACCTGCCAAAAGGCATCGACTATTGGTTCCTTTAATTTCTTTGTTGTTACACAGGCCCCGACGGAAAATGGAGTGAGTCTGGGATAGACCTCTGTTACCGTTACCTGAGAGGCAAGTGGGCTCTTTTCCATGACCAGTTGCGGGACAACACCTGCTCCACAGCCCATACTCACCATGGCAATTATTGCCTCATTACCAGCTACCTGGGAGTATATATTAGGATGAATATTTTTTTCAGCAAACCATTTGTCAGTCCGTTGTCTGCTCAGTCCCCTGTTGGGCATGATGATTGGTGTTTTTTGCCAGTCTATACCCTCTTCTCCGACAATAATAGCTTCGGTGAATTGGTTGGGGAGAATAAATATAAGTGGCGTTTGCAGGAATTCAATAAATTTTAGATTTTCTGGTTGCTTATCGGGGAGGGCAATAATGGAAATATCTGCCTCCTTTGCATTAATTTTTTGCTGAGCCTCGGCGGCATCCCCTGTCTCAATACGGATGCGCACTTCGGGATGTTCGTTTTTAAACCTGCGAAAAATTGTGGGAAGAATAGAGAGAACAGCGGTGACAGAACAGTAGAGGGATATCTCTCCTTTGAGGCTTGTCTGCCCAGTAAGGTGGTTTTGTAAGTCATTCCAACGCTCTATTGTTTCGTCGCAATAGGAGCAGAAGGTGAATCCTGCCGCGGTGAGCTGAACAGAGCGGTTGTCCCGCTGAAACAGTGGTTGGCCGATTTCACCTTCAAGTCTCTGGATGGTGCGGGTCAGGCCGGACGGTGTGATATGGCATTCCCTACTTGTCTTGCCGAAGTGGAGAGAGTGTGAGAGATGACGAAAAAGTTTTAATTCCCTGATGTTCATGGCCTGTTCCTGTGCCTCATCTCAAGATAGGATGAGCTGTTATTTTACCAGTGTTGCAAAAACTGCAATATAGTATAACGATTAAATCACTTGACGCAACAGGATAATTTCAATATACCTTAGGCTGATGTGAGTGTCTCATCGAGGTTTATGGCCTCTCGTATGGGATTGGATGGAAGTTGAATCTAGTTTTGTACTAGAGACAAGCCACTTATTATAGAAATAGAGCAGTAGCCAAAGGAGATAACAATGGGTATCAATTATTTTAACACCTTACCACTTCGCCGTCAGATTGAAGAGCTTTCTAAATGTCGTTTTATGGATTCCTCCGAATTTGCAGGAGTTGAGGCTCTGAAGGGCAAAAAAATAGTTGTTGTTGGCTGTGGCGCTCAAGGGTTGAACCAGGGTCTTAATCTTCGTGATAGTGGTCTTGATGTCTCCTATGCGCTCCGTGATTCAGCCATTGCCGAAAAGCGTCAGTCATGGAAGAACGCTAGTGAAAATAGTTTTACCGTTGGTACCTACCAGGAAGTTATCCCCACGGCGGATCTTGTTATCAATCTTACTCCAGATAAGCAGCACAGCAATGTGGTAACTGCTGTTATGCCTCTGATGAAAAAGGGTGCCTGTCTCTCCTACTCCCATGGTTTTAATATCGTGGAAGAGGGTATGCAGATCCGTGAGGATCTCACCGTTGTTATGGTGGCGCCAAAATCTCCCGGTACCGAAGTGCGTGAAGAATATAAGCGTGGTTTTGGTGTTCCTACCCTGATTGCCGTTCACTCAGAAAATGATCCTAATGGTGAAGGTTGGGATATCGCCAAGGCATATTGCTGTGGAACAGGTGGTGATAAGGCAGGCGTGCTTGAATCTTCCTTTGTCGCCGAAGTAAAGTCTGATCTGATGGGAGAGCAAACCATTCTCTGTGGTATGCTCCAGCGCAGGTTCTATCCTCTGCTTTAATAACATGGTTGAGGGCGGTCTTGACTCCGGCTATGCAAGTAAGCTTGTCCAGTATGGTTGGGAGGTTATTACAGAATCTCTTAAGCATGGCGGCGTAACAGGTATGATGGATCGTCTCTCTAATCCGGCCAAGATAAAGGCTCATCGTCTTGCCGAGGAGATCCGCGAGATCCTTACCCCGCTCTTTAAAAAGCATATGGATGATATTATCTCCGGTCACTTTTCTGAGACCATGATGGCAGATTGGGCAAAAGATGATATTAATCTTCTGACCTGGCGTAAAGAGACCGGTGAGACCGCCTTTGAAAAGGCTGTAAACACCGATGCAGAGATAAGCGAGCAGGAGTACTATGATCGCGGTATTCTTATGGTTGCCATGGTAAAAGCTGGTGTTGAGCTTGCCTTTGACACCATGGTTGCAACCGGCATTAAGGATGAGTCCGCCTACTATGAGTCTCTGCACGAGTTACCCCTTATCGCCAATACCGTTGCCCGCAAGAAATTGTATGAGATGAATGTGGTTATCTCTGATACCGCTGAGTATGGCAACTATCTCTTTGCCAATGCAGCAATGCCACTGCTTGCAGATCTTATGGCCTCTGTGGAGACCGATGTGATTGGCAAGGGTCTCACCTCTGAGGATAATGGGGTGGATAATATCGAACTCATCGAGGTAAATGAGGCAATTCGTTATACCGCCGTTGAGATAATTGGTGAAGAGTTACGCTCTTATATGAGTGCGATGAAACCTCTTATCTAGTAAGAGGCGTAGGTATGTGGTGAAAAGGGGCGTGATGATTGATCATCACGCCCCTTTTTTCGTTTCTATTCTCTTTTGTTTGGCCTTAGCCCTGTGCTAACATCTCTGTACTGGCTTCTATACTATATAGGTAGCTCCAGAAATCTCTATATTATATAGGTAGGCCCCCAAGGTCCCTTAACAGAGAGGTGTTGCTATGACAGAGATAGAAAATTTATTACA